>RFIF01000525.1 GCA_003695655.1 Cyanobacteria bacterium J069 | reverse complement strand
TCAGGGATTAGAAGGGCAGACACCTATTGATGTGTATAAAAAAGGATACAGGATTCATGCTTCTACACGTATGCTAATTTGATTTGTCATTACACCTAAAGATTTAGCGAATAAATTGCATAAATCGGAAATATTTTTTCTGAATTAGGAAGGCGATCGCTTTTACAATCCAGATCATGACTAGATACAGTAGAGAAATGGTGAGATAGATCTCAAAACTGCGGAACGTGCGAGATTCTAGATAAGTGCCGACGAAGGTCAACTCTTCGGCAGAGATCTGTGAGACGACGCTGGTAAACAGAATGGCAATTACCGTTTGCCCCACCAGCGATGGGTAAATATTTCCCAAAGCCGGAATCAGCACCACTCGGCGAAAGATTTGCAACTTATTTAGCCCCAGCGCCATGCCAGCCTCAATTTGTCCCTTGCGGATGCCCTCAATGCCAGCCCGGATAATTTCTGTGGCGTAGGCACCAAAGTTGATGGCGAGCGCCAGCACCGCAGCTTGCCAGGAATTGAGCCTGACACCAATGCTGGGTAGACCAAAAAAGAAGAAAAAGAGCTGAATCAAGAACGGCGTATTGCGGATGAATTCGACATACGCCACGGCGATCGCATTCAGAATTCGATGGACTGATGTTCGCCCCAAGGCACCCAAAATCCCTAATACTAAGCCAATAGCAATAGACACAAATGCGAGCTGGAGGGTGAGTAACACACCCTGAATAAAGAATCCGAAATTGTTCCAGATGACCGAGAATTGTAGTGTGTAGTTCATGGGTCTAATAAGAAGCACAGAAAGCCATCGCACCTGATGCCTCTGAGGCCGCAAATGCGAAATTTATTATCCTGAAGCCGAAGCAAGGAATGCAGAGAATTGAGAATGAATGCAACCAGATAGGCGATCGCAAATTGCTCTCTAAAATTGCCCTAAGCTGCTCTAAGGCGCCCTAAGTTGCCCTAACTAGAAATTCTCCTAAATTGCCCTAACTAAATTGCCCTAACAGGAAAGCGGCAAATCGAAATAAATCTTGATCGCTGTGAAGAATTTCCTAGCTGCGTTATGTACCAATAAACCGTTAGACCGAATGTGATTCTGTAATTAGGCTTACAGTTTTAGCGTGCAGAAAGTAACCAGGTGAGAAGCAAAGTTTTCTGGCGATCGCACAACTCAGGTTACTTTTTAGAGATCCTTTCTCAGGCAGAATGGGTGCAAGATCAACTCAGTGATTGCTCTAATTTGCCCACTGCTCATGTTTGCCCACTGCCCATGACCATTGATGAACTGATTCAGCTTGTGCAAGTGGTTAGACCGACCCTTCTGACACCGTTTCAGGAGTGGGTATTGCGGCGAGCCTGGGAAGGTGCCACCTACACTGACATGGCTGCGGAGCAACATTATCGGGTGGAGTATATCCGGCGCAGCGGCGCGGAACTGTGGACTTTTCTATCGCACTATTTTGACCAGTCCGTTACCAAACCTCATTTGCGAGAGGTGCTGGAGCCGCTGGCGCTGACCCCGGCGCAACAGCAAATGATTGAGCGATCGCAAGCTGCCGCCACGCCTGCTGAGTTTCCCAGCGGCCCCTTGCCCGCCGATTCGCCGCTCTATGTCCTGCGTCCCCCTATCGAAGAACGGGCGATCGCTCGTCTCGCCCAGCCCGGCAGCCTGATCCGCATCAAAGCGCCGATGAAAATGGGCAAAAGTTCGCTGATTTTGCGGCTGCTGAGCCAGGCCCACACTCAGCAAATGCACGCCGTCTCAATCGATTTTCAGCAGGCAGACCAGGAGATTTTTAGCAGCACCGATCGCTTTTTGCGATGGCTCTGCGCCAACCTCAGCCGGCGGCTGCAACTGGAATCGCGACTGGACGACTACTGGGATGAGGAGTTGGGCAGCAAGGTGAGCTGTACCTATTACCTGGAAGAATATATTCTAGAGACGTTGCAACAGCCGCTGGTGCTGGCGCTGGACGAGGTAAACCGGGTCTTTGAGCATCCTCAAATCGCTGGAGATTTTTTGCCGCTGCTGCGTTTTTGGCATACGCAAGCTAGCCAGTCGAGTCTGTGGCAGCAGCTTCGCCTTGTGTTATCTTACTCTACCGAGATTTACGTGCCGCTGGACTTGAACCATTCACCCTTTAATGTGGGTCTGCCGCTAGAACTGCCGCCCCTGACAGAAGAGCAGGTGCGATCGCTAATTGCAGAATTTGGTCTAGCCCTCAAAAGCAGCGCAAAGCTCAAGCAGTTTATCCATTTAGTCGGAGGCTTTCCTTATCTAGTACAGCTTGGACTTTATCACTTGCAGCGAGGAGACGTGACTCTGGAAAACCTGCTGCAAAATGCGCCGACAGAGGCCGGAATTTACCGTCAACACCTGCGCCAACACTGGTCGCGCCTGCAAGCCAGCCCGTTACTGCTGGCAGCCTATCAGCAGGTGATTGCGGCGCAGGAGGGTGTGCCGCTGGAGGCGATCGCCGCTTACCAGCTCGACAGCCTGGGATTGGTCAGGCTGCATGGCAATCTTGCAACCCCCTCCTGTGAACTTTATCGGGCTTATTTCACAGAACAGCAGTGGGTGAGCAAATCGCAAATCTATTCGTGAACCCATTCACAAAGCAGGTTGCAGAGTCATTCGCAAAGTGAGTCGCAGAGCCATGATTAATCTTGAGTATCCGGTAGGGGGAAGCCTTGCGAAAGATAATCCGTTTTATGTGCAAAGAATTGCGGATGTAGAGCTGCATGAAGCAGTCCAGACAGGATCTTTTTGCTACGTTTTTAACAGTCGCCAGATGGGGAAGTCTTCTTTGCTTGTGCGATCGCGCGATCGGCTAGAGCAGGAAGGCTGGCGCTGCTGCACGATCGATCTCACCAGCATCGGCAGTGAGACTGTAACACCGCTGCAATGGTATAAGGGCGTTGCCTTTGAACTGTGGCGAGGCTTTGATCTGCGGCATCAAGTCAACTTTCGCTCCTGGTGGCAAGATGAATCTGATTTGTCTGTGTTGCAGCGGCTTCAGCATTTTATTTCAGATATTCTGCTGACCCACTTTGCCGACCCGCTAGTGATTTTTATCGACGAAATTGACGGCGTGCTCAGCCTACCGTTTGCGGTTGATGATTTCTTTGCATTAATCCGGTTTTGCTACAACCAGCGGGCGATCGCCCCCTGTTACAATCGCATTTCCTTTGTCCTTGCAGGTGTGGCGACGCCCTCTGACCTGATTCAAGACCGCACCCGTACACCATTCAATATTGGCAGGGCGATCGAGCTAACCGGGTTTGACTACGATGCGGCAACGCCCCTGCTGCGGGGGCTGGAAGCCGTGGTGCCTCGTCCTGAAACCGTGTTGCGCGAAATCTTAAGCTGGACTGGTGGCCAGCCCTTTTTGACCCAGAAACTGTGCCAGCTTGCCGTAGAAACAGCACGTCAGTCTTCCACGCCAATTTTGTCGCTGCCACCCGGTGCCGAAGCCTTTTGGGTGGGCGGGCTGGTGCGCGGCCAGATTCTGCAAAACTGGGAATCGCAAGACGAGCCGGAGCATCTGCGAACCATCCGCGATCGCCTGGAGCGCAGCCGTCACAACCGGGGGCGACTGCTGGGGCTATATCAGCAAATTCTCCAGGCAACGCCAGCCGCCAACGCCGCCGACCCACCCCCGCCGCTGTCCCTTGCCACCGATAGCCGCGAACAGATTGAGCTACTGCTGTCGGGCTTAGTGGTCAAGCAGCAGGGCGCTTTGCGCGTCAAAAATCGGATTTATCAGGCGGTGTTTAACCTGGACTGGGTATCGGCCCAACTGGCGAGCCTGCGCCCCTATTCCCAGTCGCTGGAGGCCTGGATAGCGTCGGAGCAGCAGGATACCTCGCGACTGTTGCGCGGTCGGGCGCTCCAAGATGCGCAGCAGTGGGCGCAGGACAAAACGCTGGGCGATCGCGATTATCAGTTTTTGGCAGCGAGTCAGGCGTGCGATCGCCAGGAAGTCCAGCAGGCGCTAGAGGCCGCTCGTCTCCAGGAAGTGGAAGCCCGCCTGGCCGCAGAGCAGCACCGCCGCCAGCAGGAGCAACGCGCCGCCCACCTGCAACGGCTGCTGCTGCTGGCGGCGAGTCTGGCACTGGCGGTTGCTGCCGCTTTCGGCTTTACGCTGCGGCGACAATATCAGGCGGCGCTGCGGCGAGAGCGGCAGACAAAGCTGAACGAAATAGCGGCGCTGGTAGACTCTTCCCGGGGACTGTTCGCCTCGAATCAAAAGCTGGATGCGCTGATCGCGGCGCTGAAAGCCAGAACCCAATTCCAGTCCCTCGATCCTGCCAGCGCATCTCTCCAAGAACGGGTTGATCGAGTGTTGCAACAGGCGATTTCTGGTGCGGATGAATATAATCGCTTGGCGAATCCGCCGTCTGGGCGCTATGGGTTGGCTGTCAGTCCCGATGGTCAGACGGTCGTCACGTCTGGGCAGAGCAACACGCTGAACCTGTGGACCAAAAGCGGACAGTTCCGCCGAACCCTGAGCGGACATACGGGCCCGGTGCTGTCGCTGGCCATTAGCCCGCAGGGCGATCGCCTGGTGTCTGGCAGCCGCGATCGCACCCTGCGCCTGTGGCAGCTAGACGGCACCTTTTTTCGCACGCTGGAAGGGCATCAGGGCAGCGTCCTGGCGATCGCCTTTAGCCCCGATGGACAAGTGATCGCCTCCGGCAGTGATGACACCACGATTCGACTCTGGCGACCAGACGGAACGTTGCTCCGAACATTGCCAGACCATCAACGCGCAGTCTTAAGCTTGATGTTTACTCCTTCTGGAGAACTGATTTCTAGCAGCGAAGATGGAACAGTTAAGCGCTGGTCGAAAGCAGGAGAATTGCAGTCTTCTTTCCAGGCTGGCGGAAATGTTTTACGAGTTGCCATACATCCAAACGACAATAGAATCGCAACCGCACTTGACGATCAAACCATTAAGCTCTGGACATTTAACGGAACTCTGCTGAACACGTTAAGAGGACATACCAGTGCAGTCAACTCGGTCGCTTTTAGTACGGATGGCAACCTGATTGCGTCTGCCAGTAGCGATCGCACCATCAAGCTATGGAACACGGAGGGAATTCTGCTCAAAACCTTTGCTGGCCATGCTGCCCCTGTTACAGAAGTGGCTTTTGTGCCGACTCAACCGACCCCATCGCCGAACCGCCCAAGCCTGGTTTCGCTAGCGTGGGATCACACGGTGCGCTTTTGGCAGCCCCACAACTCAATGCTGACGGCACTGACCGGCCACACAGGCGAAGTTGGGGACATTGCTCTCAGTCCTGGCGGCACGCAGCTTACCTCCGTCAGTGCTGATCAGACCATCCGTCGCTGGCAAATTGATCAACAGAATGGGTTGCAAGCTTTGCCCCGCGCTGTCTGGCAGACACCAGGAGCGATCGCCCGCACAGTCGCCATTCACCCTGGGGGGCGACTGCTGGCCACTGCTGGAACGGATCAAACCATCACCCTGTGGCACACCGACGGCACACCACAGCAGCGATTTAAGGCGCACAATAGCGACATTCGCCGCCTGGTGTTTAGCGCCGACGGACGCTGGCTTGCATCTGCCAGCACCGACAGCACTATCAAAGTCTGGAATACTCTGCTGTTGAACCAGTTGCGGCCACTGCCCCAGGCAACCCTCACAGGGCACCAGTCGGGTGTATTTGCGCTCTCATTCAACCCAGCGGGGCGCGTGTTGGCTTCGGCCAGCAGCGACGGCACCGTGAAGCTGTGGACGCCAGACGGACGATTGCTCAGCACTTTTCGCCGCCATCAGCAGCCTGTTTGGGCGATCGCCTTCAGCCCCACGCGCCATCAGCTAGCTTCGGCTGGAGAAGATCAAAAAATCCTGATTTGGCAGCCAGATGGAACAGTTTTAAACACGCTGAGCGGACATGAATCAACCATCCGAGCGATCGCTTTTAATCCCAGCGGCTCCATGCTTGCGTCTGGTAGTCAGGATGGCATAATCAAGCTTTGGACGCAAGATGGCACGCTGCTGACCACGCTCCAGGGACACAGTGCCAGCATTACCAGTCTGCTGTTTAGCCCTGATCAACAACTGCTGCTGTCAGCCAGCGAAGATAATAGTGTGCTGCTGTGGAATCTCGATCAGGTGCAGTCATCAGAACAGATTGTGGATGCAAGCTGCGAATGGGTCAAAGAATACGAACAGACACAGCTCAAGCCATCGGAGCGATCGCTCTGTGATGCATTCTTAGGGCGCGTCCTCAATTCACCTCAGAATCCTTGAAGAATCAACACTATCACGTCCGTCCCAGCAAACCAAGCTGGGGGCTGAAACCCCTAAGAAAACCTATAGTTTGCCGACAATTGATGACAGCCCCATCGCCCTAGCTCGGCAAGTCTCCCAGCGGTTCGCCAAACCACTGCTCCGCCAGCGCATTTAGTTCACCGCTGAGCTTTTTGCTGGTTACAAATACATCCAGCCACTGCAAAAAGTCCAGATCGCCCCGACGAATGCCAATGTAACAGGGTGAGTTTTTCATGATAAATTTCTGACCCAGGTTGCGGTCAGGATGCTGGCGGATCAGGTTGCTGGCGACAATATTGCTGGTGGCGATCGCCTGCACCTTGCCTTGCAGCAGCGCGGCGATCGTTTGGGCATTCGTTTTGTAGCGTTGAACGATCACCTCTGACGAGACTTTTTGGCTCAGTTCGGCGTCCTCTAGCGAAGCTTCCGTAACGCCAACCCTGTAGCCCTTCAGACCGGCATAGTCGGCAGCACTCACCTCAGCCGTGCCATAGACACCAGAATAAAAGGGCGCATAGGCTCGAGAAAAATAGATCGACAGGGCCCGCTGGGGATTAGCCCCCAGGCTGGCAATGACCACATCTACCTGATCGGCTTGCAATACCGAAAGTCGGCGATCGCTCGTCACGGGCACCAGTTCCAGCTCAACTTGCAGCTCTGCCGCCAACAGCCTGGCCACATCCACATCGTAGCCCTGCAACTGCATAGAGGCGCTCAGCGAGCCAAACGGCGGGAAGTCTTGCGGCACGGCTACCCGAATTCGCTGTTCGCGCAAAATGCGGTCTAGCGTGCTGCCATTGGGTTGCCCAAGGTTTTCTGTTGCTAGAGTGGGTGGATTTGTGGAGCGAACGGAGGCACTGACTGAGGCAACGGGGGGCGAAACTTGAGGCGACGGGGAAAATCGCTCGGCACTACAGCCCGTTCCCTGGGCGATCGCCATCAAGCCAACAATGCTGATAATCAGCAGCTTATAGAGATAAGCCGCCACCCCTGACCCTGCAAATCTTTTCATAGATCGACGAATAACGGATTGCCATTCATCCGAATACAAGCTGTGGGCTGCAAGCCGTGAATCGCAAGCTGTGAGTTGCAATCCCTGGACTGCAAGCGCAAGCCGTGGACTGCAACACGGCCGCCGCCACACAGCCTTGCCACTCTGCCAGAAACCCTCAGTCTAGCAGGATTTCTAGATATAGCATTGACCGCACCAGGCAGAATAATGCTGACCAGCATCAAGCCGCAAAGCTTTATGTAGCAAAGGTTTTAGCCCCTACTTCTCGCGCCTAAGCATACCGGAACGACAGCCCCCTCCCCCATGCTCTTGCCAGTCCGCCAGTCACAGAATTGTCAGCGATCGCCTGGATCTTTCAGTGTGCTATAACATAAGTGAATGATAATCATTCTCAAATTATCCTCAGATCATTTTCAAATTTCATCTTCAAATTATCGTGCGATCGCCCTCACCTGCCCGGATTTACGGACTCTGTGCCTCCACTGGCTGGCGACGCCGCCCGCTGTGCCCGCCGCCAAAAAGCTTTTGAGAAAGCTTCGACTTTCCCGGCGCAGCGCTGGACAGTTGCCCCCCAAAATTCTGACCCTGATATTTTGACTTTCACGGAGAATCAACCCCATGAGCAATCTAAACGCAGGATGTCCACAAACCGGACGAGCAGCCTACCGAATTTCTGCTCACCGGATTTCTATTGGGCTGGCGTCCGCGATCGCCCTCGGCTTGGGTAGCTGCACCGCCCCACCAGCCTCCAACAATTTAGAAGCGCAGACTCCACCCGCCGCATCGGAACCGTCCGCCCCAGAACTCCAGGTCGTCACCACCTTTGTCCCCATGACCCAGTTCACAAAAGCAGTGGCGGGCGATCGCGCTGAAGTGACTCAGCTCTTGCCTCCCAACGTCGGCCCACATGACTACCAGGCGCGTCCCGAAGATGCCCAGCGTCTCGCCCAAGCGGATGTATTGGTCAAAAACGGATTAGAAATGGAATCATTTTTGGATAACCTGATCCAAAATGCCGAGAACGAAAATTTGAATGTGATTGACACTAGCGAAAGCATCGAAACAATCACGACTGACTCTATTGCAGGAGACGCTCACGGGGCTGACCCCGATCATGGTCACAATCATGATCACGATCATGCGCATGAAAACGGAGAAATCCCAGAAGCAGCCCATGCACATGAACATGGAGAATTCAACCCACATATCTGGCTTGATCCCAAGCGTGCTATCCAGCAGGTAGAAAATATTCGCGATGGGCTGATTGCGGCCGACCCCGACGGTCAGGCAGTTTACACAGCCAATGCGGCTGCCTACATTCAGCAGTTGCAGGCGCTAGATGCAGAAATTACTCAGCAACTGCAACCATTTGCTAATCAGACCTTTGTGGCTTTCCATGATTTTGCGCCTTACTTTGCCCAAAGCTATGGACTAAAGGCCGAGTTCTTGGTCGATGTGCCCGATGTAAATCCTTCGCCTGAGGATGTGAAGCGAGTGATAGAAACGGTGCAATCTAGCAGCCTAAAAACGCTGCTGACCGAACCCCAGAGCGGCGAAGATGTGTTTACCGCTTTAGCCAAAGATTTGAATGTGCAAATTAGCATGTTTGATCCGATGGAAGCGGGTGGTGTCGAAGCTTTGCAGCCAGAACACTACCTCACCACCATGCGGCAAAATGTAAAAACGCTGGTGTCAGCCTTTGCGGGAGAGTCTGCCCAGTCTGGTTTGCTGCGCTGGACGCGACCCCAGACGACTGCCGTTTTGCCACAGCCCGTTGGCTGGCGATTCTAACAGGACTTACGCAGTTAAAACGAGTTTTTATAGATTCTGGACGATTTTTCGCGGGCGCAGCCCGCGAAAAATCGTCCAACTGCGTAAGTCCTATCTAACTTGGATGCTGCATGTAGGGTCAAGACATGCAAGGTCAAAACATAGACATTGGATGGAGAGCCTGATGCTAAAGCGTCTTTCGTTTGGCAAAACTGCCATAACGCTCAAGGCGATGGGGGAACCAGCAGGGCTTTGAGCAGTGCGCCGATGCCGACGATCAGGGCGATCGCCACGGTTCCCAGGCCCAGCGGGCTAGGCACCCAAAACACCGCTTCCAGATGATTCAGATCCCCGGCTTCTAGTGTCCAGGCAAGCTGGCGATCGCCCAGTTTCGGCTCTGGCGTGCTGTCAATATTCTGCACACCCCAGGGAGTGTTGAGCCTAAAGTCTATATTCAGCCAGCCGTCCGGCGTCACCAGCAGGCTGCCATCAGCAGCGCGAACTGCAAGCGGCCGCAAATCCAGATCCACGCTCAGTCGATTGCGCTGCACCAGCAGCAGATTATTTTCGCGCACCGTCATCCGGGCCGACACCGCAGGCAGCTCCGCCAGGCTGTTGCCCCAGATCTGTCCGCGCTCCTCCACCGAGGGATTAAAAAAGCGGTTGAATTTGGCGGTCAAATCCTTGCCATTGTTAAACGGGATCGTAATCAGAGATTCTTGCTTCGACGGGTGGCGCACCTTGCCGCCCAGCTTCCGCGCCTGCTGTTCCAGCCCATCCAGCCACGCCCGCGCTGTCGATCGCCGCGCCACCGGAATTTGCCCATCCAGCCGAATCCGCTGCACCAACTCGCCGTGGGTCTGGCTGTCGTAGGTAATCCCCACATCGTATTGGATGC
>RFIF01000048.1 GCA_003695655.1 Cyanobacteria bacterium J069 | reverse complement strand
TCGTTACGGATTTGATTATCTGCGTAGAATCCTACTCAACATTGAATCGCTCACAGATGAGTTTTGCTATTCCATCCATTTTTTGTCCTGTACTTAGGGCTTTCAGAAACTATTTCATAGACCGATTCAGCAACGCCCGCAATCAAAGTAAAGGGCTGGCGAATTATTTCACCACCTGGTTGTCTCTGCACTTACATCGATTGATAAGGGGATACCAAATTAACTTCACCTGTGAGATGAGCAAAATAAAGCTCTACGTCTAAGTCGGGGTAGCGCTGCTGAATCTGTTTATAGGCTCGGTTCAGATACTGAGTATGAAGGTTTTGCTCGGATGTCAGATCGGGAAATGGCTGTTTGTGAACACTGGCGTAGGCTCCACAGTCTTGATGATCGAGAATAACCACCTTGCCGATGTCATGTAACTGTTTAGATAAGGCAAGCTGATCCCAAAATGCCTCTGCCTCTGCAGGGTGGGGGAACCCAGTGAGAGCGAGGGAGGCTCCGGCTAAGGCGACCCAATCATAGGCTTGATCTAAACCCTGACGGGACAAAAAAGATTGCTCGAAGCCAACAAAGCGGAAGTCGATACAGGTCAGCACCAATGCCTTTGCCCGATGTTCATTGGCTAGGGCTGGTTGAGGATGGCTCAGGTTCGCACCATAGATGAGTCCCGTGGTGAGTATTCCCTGTAGAAAAAAACGACGGGAGATTGTGCCAGTATGGCGACAACAGGAACACTCAACATCACGATCTATTGGAATTGGCTTAGTCATGAATCAGTTAGGGAATGAGACAACAGTGCTGAGGTGTGACCAATCGCCTCCTCTACAGTCCTTAAGCTTAGACAACGATTTTCTCAGGCTTTTCCTGAGGCAAGGGTGAAGATAACTCACAACATAGTTGAGAAGTGAGTGATTTTACAGCGACATCGGTACTGTCAAAACAGTTCTCTGGGCCAATGCGATCGAGCAAACCAGTGCGTTCGAGCAGTTGCCTAACTTCTGGCTGCAAACCACTCAGCAGCAGTTGACAACCCCGGCGTTTTAGATCGTAGTAGATGTCTTCGAGGGCGACCAGACCTGTCGTGTCCATATTAGGAACAAATCGCATCCGCAAAATCAGGTAGCGCACTTCAGGTTCGTCGCGGAGGAAGGTGACAAAGCGTTCGGCAGCGCCAAAAAACATCGGGCCATCAACTCGGTACACCGCGATTTGTTTGCCCAATTCCAGGGGAATACCGGGGGGAAAGGCTTCCGCTTCGGGAATTCGGCCCATGCTCAAATCACTCATCCGTTTGATAAATAGTGCTCCGGCAGCAATTAAACCGACTTCGACGGCTAGAACCAAGTCAAAGCAGATGGTGACCGCCCAAGTCAGCACCATGACAGCGAAGTCGGCATAGGTGGCTCGCATCAGCAAGCCGATCGCTTCCCATTCCAGCATCCGCACACTGGTCACCATCAGAATTCCGGCAAGCGCGGCTAGGGGAATTCGGGCGGCCAAGGGCGCTAGCATGAGCAAGATCAGCACTAGCACCAGACTATGAATGATGCCAGAGAGGCGGGTTTTGCCCCCAGCGCGAATGTTGACGGCAGTGCGGGCGATCGCTCCTGTCGCGGGGATGCCCCCAAAGAAGGGCACCACCATGTTGGCAATGCCCTGACCGATCAGTTCGCGATCGCTATTGTGCTTTTCGCTAACGGTCATGCCATCGGCCACCACCGCAGATAGCAGCGATTCAATACTCCCTAGGGCAGCCAAGGCTAACGCTGGCTTGACCAATTCTTGAATCAAGCCAAAATCTTGCCAGTGGGGAATACCGTGGGGCATTGGCAATGCCTGGGGAATAGAGCCAATGGTGGACACATCGAGATGAAAGCCTGAGACCAGTAAGGTTGCCAGTACCAACCCCACCAACGATCCGGGAATGGGAGTCCGCAGTTTGGCCCACAGGAGTTTAGTCACAATCACCACAGATGCGATCGAGATCGTTGCCCAGTGAGCCTCAGATAGGTGATGCAGTGTTTGCCATAGACCGGGCAAAAAGTGTTCCGTGCGAGGTAATGCCAATCCTAGAAAGTTGTTTAATTGCCCGCAGAAAATAATAACTGCAATCCCATTGGTGAACCCAGCCGTGACTGGATAGGGGATGAACTTGACCAAGCGCCCTAGTTTGGCAACACCCAGGGCAATCTGAATTAACCCAGCCATAACCCCAGCCAGCCACACCTTCTCGATGCCGTACTTGGCAACAATGCCCAGCAGAATCACTGCCATTGCTCCGGTGGGTCCAGTGATCTGTACCGGAGATCCGCCGAAGAGCGCCGCAACACAGCCCGCCACGATCGCCGTGTAGAGTCCAGCTTCGGGATCAACACCACTGGCGATCGCAAAGGCAAGCGCTAAAGGCAAGGCCACCACCGCCGCCGTCAAGCCGCCCATTAAATCGCCCCGCCAGTGGGCCAAGGGATTTCGCCCCCCGAACCGACTGTTGATTGCCGCGATTACGCCATGATTAACCATTGCACTTGAAACTCCTTGCTTGTGCGTAACAGACATCCAGCGTACTGCCATCTTAGTATATCTCAATATATCTATCTTCAAAGTCTTGCATATACAGAGATAACCAGTTACGCTTGGGCTATGGTTATTTATTAATCTGTAGCTGTGTGTGATAGGTACCCTGGAGGTGCGCTTCCCCAGCATTACGAGGGTTTCGATGTCTGACTTTTTGGCACAGATTTCAATGAATTCCTTTACTCATCGCTCTAACGATCAAATCTCGGTATCAACGCGTGAAGAATGGGATTGGTGTGTTGTTCGCCAACTGCCGACGATGCGAAGCCTTATCGTTGGTCGGTTTTTATCGCGTACAGAAGCTGAGCACTGTTGCAGCTTTATGAAGCGCATGTATCCCAGTTCCTTTTTTGAAGTCATGTTTGATGCATCGCTAGACTGATGCTCTTTTAACTCAGTGAGATACAGCCCATAAATTTGGAGAGCATGATGCTTGACGTTAAGATTTTCGATGTCGATCACGGTTTCAGTGCAGTCATTGACCCCCAAAATCATCATGCCATTGTGCTAGATGTCGGGTTCAATTCTCGCAATGGCTCAGGGGCTTGGCAGTATCTACTCAAGCGTCACTACCCAGCAATTGACTGCTTAATTGTGCCAGCCTATATCCCAGAGCATTTGGATGGAATACCTGAGTTTCTGGAACATCTTGCCGAATCGGGCATTACCATCCAACGCTTCATTGCCAATCCGACCCTAGCACTTGATCAATTTCCAGAACTTCAGGAAATTTCGTCGTGGGCAAGGAATCCTCTAGAGGTCGCCGCTAAGCATCATCCTGAGTGTCAACGGATTAGCCAATCGATAACCATTAATGGTGTTAATTTTGCCTTCTTTTGGAATTCTCCACAGGTATGCCAAGATGTACGGGATTTAAGTCTGGTCACGTTTCTATCCTATGAAGATATCAATATGATTCTGCCGAGCGATTTAAAAACGGCAGGCTGGCAAATGTTATTGCAATGTGATGAATTTCGTGAATTACTGTGTCAAGTCAATATCTTTGTCGCATCTAATCATGGCCGTGAAGATGGTTACTGCCCTGAAGTGTTTAATTACTGTAAGCCTGATCTAGTAATTGTCTCCAATGAAGGCGAGCGTCCACTTTCGCCCATCATGCTAGAACGCTACGAACGCCACGCTAAAGGTGCTCCTGATGGGGTTTGCGATCGCAAACATTGCGATCGCAGAATACTCACGACCGCTGACAATGGCACGATTACGGTTTCCAAGTGTTTAGATCGTCTTAGACAAGTGACTTCCGAGCGAAATAACCCAATAGCTAGAGCAATTTGAGACACCACTTCCAGGAGTAATGGTAAGCTATCTAGCAAAATTTGAGGCTACAGAGATAAACGCACAATGACTTTCAAGCCCAGTCACTTCAAAGCCGACCTTTTCAAGGTCTTGTCAAACCCTGTACGCATTCAAATTTTAGATACGCTGCGATTGGGAGAGCAGAGCGTTGGTTACATTGCAGAATGGCTTGAAATTGAAGCCTCGGCTGTTTCTCAGCAGTTGGCCGTGTTGCGGAGTCGCAATTTGGTCACCAGCCGCAAGCAAGGAAATTATGTGTTCTACTCTGTACGCGATCCAGCTTTGTTTAAAGTTCTCGATGCGGCACTTGAAGTGTTCAACAATCACTTAGTTGATGTCCGCGATGCCTTGGAACAACTGGAATAAACTGTGTCGCAATATCCGCAACAATTACGACTGAATCTAGTCTATGAAATCCCCTTGCCAAACAACGCCTCACGACGATTCAGGTATAGTGGCATTCTTCGGGTTGGTTCGGTATCTCGAAATACCAAACTTGATGACCTGGCTGATAACAAAGCCGGCCAATTAGCCATTGTGCCACTTAAATTTAAGATTGTGGCAGTTAGGTCAGAATTTCGTTACTTTAACGCTTGCTTTTGCTCTTGATTCAAGCTAAGGCGCGGCTATCTGCTCAGCCACTCGCAGCTTTGCTGAACGTGCACGCGGATTGTCTGCCAATTCCGCTTCCGCTGGCTGGACGGGCTTTTTGGTCACTACTCGCAGCGTTGGCGCGGCGCGAAAGGCATGTTTGACCAGCCGATCTTCAAGACTATGAAAGCTGATGATTGCTAGCCGACCACCGGGCACCAACCAGTCAGGAGCCATATTGAGGAATGTTTCCAACACCTTCAGCTCATCGTTTACGGCGATGCGGAGAGCTTGAAACACGCGCGTGGCGGGATGAATGCGCCCATGCCGATAGCTGGGCGGCACGCTGCGAGCGATCGCCTCGGCCAGTTCTGTGGTTGTGTTAAACGGGCGCTGTTCGACAATGCGGCGAGCAATGCGGCGCGACAGCCGTTCCTCGCCATAGCGATAAAATAGGTTGCCTAGGTCGCCCTCGTCCCAGGTGTTAACC
>RFIF01000524.1 GCA_003695655.1 Cyanobacteria bacterium J069 | reverse complement strand
CGGTCGAGGGCGGGCGGCGGCACGGGAATATCGACGGTTTGCGCTAGGGCGGCGGCATGGCTCAGACCCGCTAGCATCAGCAAGGACAAGCTCCACCAGCGGCACGGGCGGGCGATCGCCAATGGGAAACCCGGAAAAGCCAGGAAAGACAATGCGGGAGCAGCCATAAACACGCAGAATAAACTCCACCCAGTCGAGATGCACGGCCGGTTAATTGGCGAATTAGCTCAATCATTGCCGATCATCTCTCTACCTTTACGTTTTCATCGAAATGCACCCGCCATCAGTGCTGATTGTACGGCCTTCGCCAGGGATTCGGCATCGGCGCGGGTATCGTCTAGGTTGCCCAGCGGCTCCATCGGGATCAGTAGGGCGATCGCCACCCAGGGCAGCCGCTGCTGCTGTGTCCACTGCATCCGCTGATCGGCCCAAAACCAGCGCCCCGGATCGGCACTGCCGCCCGTTGGCCAGGCATACCACTGCACGACGGCGTAGGTTTGCTCCGCGTTCCAATGGCGCGACCAGCGGGCATCGACCGGGGCTGCCTGCCCGGTTGTTCCATCCACTGCAAACTGCAAATGCTGGCGCGAATCGACCCGCAGTGAAAACTCGCCGCTAAAGCTGACCCAGTCGATTTCGGGGGCGTCTTCGGCCCGCATCTGGGGGCGCAGCAACAGGATCGGCGAGGCATTTGGCGCGAGGGACGCATTCTCGTCTTGATGGGGCGACAGGGAAGCCAGAGTCTGCATTGACCAGCGCCGCACCCCAACGCGGATGTCTTCGCGGTTCAGGGTTTGCCAACCGGGAATGTCTAACCCGCTCTGCCGCAGCGCCTGCACTTGGTCTAGGTTTACCACGGGCGGCGGCTGGGCCCATGCCCACGGTTTGCCAATGTAGCCAGGGAAGGCTGTGGTGGCGGCGATCGCCAGCAGCAGCAGCGCCACCCACCAGCGCGACTGGGGCGACGGGGCGAATTTTGCGGGTGCAGATTTGACGGGCGCAGATTTCACGGCGTTCTCCTCATTCTCAGCGGCGCGGCAGCAAGGGTTCTGAGCGGGGCGCGTCGGCGATTGGGGCACTGCGATCCGCCGAGGGATTCCAGTGGGCGACAATCCACTCGACGCCGCGCCAGACAAACAGCAGACCGCCCAGCGTCAGCGCCGAGTAGAGGTCGCCGCCCCAGCCTTCATGCAGCCAGTCGAAGGCTGGGGTTTGCTCGGTGCCGTGGAAATAGGCGAGGAGGGTGTTACGCAGAATGTTGGCGATCGCCGTCAGCGCTACAATGCCCAATAAAAACAGGACGGTCTTGGCGCGCGATCGCCAGCCTGCCGTTGCATACAGCAGGATCAGCCCCGCATATAGCCCGGTAAACAGCAGCTTCAATCCGGCGCAGTAGGGCGCAATTTCAACCACCTGGTCATTCACAAACACATACACCTGGTCTACGCGCACGTCCATGCCCAGTTGCAGTAGCAAAAAACCAGCGGCGATCGCAATCAGTTGTTGCAGCGGCAGGATGTAGGGCGTTAGTAAGTAGGGAAATGCCGTCGGCGTGGCCAGCGCCACCAGCAGCAGCGGAAACGCCATCAGCCGCAGCCCGCCAAACCCTTTAAGCCAGAGGCATAGCCCCGTCAGCACCAGCGGCAGTGATAGGTTGATTGCGTCTGCCACGGGCGTGAGATAGAGCCGCCCGCCCAGCAACAGCAGCGCCAGCCCCAGCCAGTGGGCGCGACCGACTGAGCGATTGGGCAGCGTGGACCAGTCCTCTCGCCGCTGCCAGGTCAGCCAGGCCGCCAGCGGCAGCCCCAACAGCCCGTGACTGTAATATTCATGCTCGATGCTAATGGTTTTGTTGAGCCAGCCGTCCGCCCAGTGTAGCAGCAGCGGCCCATAGAGAATGCCCAGCAGCCCCACCAGCAAGCTCACCCGCAGAGCCGGGGGCGATCGCCAAACGCTAGAGCCAGACTGGGAAGGAGCCATGGTAGTGCCTAAAGATGCAGCCTCTATCGCCACGACCCAAAGACGATAGCAACGAGGACTAGTGCAGTGTCACGGTTTAGTTTTAGGGTGATGCCTCGGCTCGTAGTCATCGCTTCAGCGCTAAAGCGCTGACTACCAACCTAAGTTCTAGCTGTGACATAGCACTAGACGCAAACTGCCGACAAACTGCTTATGTTGAATCTACCCTACTTACCTCGTTCCGGGTGCGAAGGTTAATACAAGCTACAGAAGCGCAATAGCAGCTCAGTGCCGCTTACTGCAACTTATTGGGTTGGACAGAATGGTTATGACAAATATCAAGCCGTAACGCTTGATGCAACAAAGGCTTCAGACCCGACCCCTGACCCCCGACCCCTGATCCCTGCTTTAGTGCTAGCGCGATAGCGAAAAGGGCGCACTTACGGCCGTGTCGATCGCTCCGACCACCCGCTGAATTTGGGCGTCCGTCATGCCGGGATAGATGGGCAGCGACAGCACTTGCTGACTCAGCCGCTCGGTGTGGGGAAAATCGCCGAGATGATAGCCGAGATAGCGAAAGGCGGGCTGCAAGTGACAGGGAACGGGGTAATGAATGCCCGTGCCAATCCGGCGAGACTCCAGGGCAGCTTGCAAGGTCGCCCGTTCTAGCGGGCAGTCTTCGGTAATGCGCACCACGTAGAGGTGATAGGCATGACCGCTGCTGCTGACGTTGGCCATGGGCAACACGCCGGCCAGATGGAGCGGCGCTAGCAATTCATCGTAGCGCTGGGCGATCCGGAGGCGATCGCGGTTCCAGTGGGGCAGATGGGGCAGCTTGATGTTCAGCACTGCCGCTTGTAGCGTATCCAGGCGGCTGTTGACGCCAAACTCGGTGTGATAGTTTTTGTGGGGCGCGCCATAGTTGCGGAGCGATCGCAGCCGTTCGGCAATCTGCGCTTCCTTCGTGACCACCATGCCGCCATCGCCCAGCGCCCCCAGGTTTTTGCTGGGATAAAAGCTAAACGCGGCCGCCATGCCCACCGAGCCAGCCCGGTAGCCCTCGCGCTCGGCCAGGTGCGCCTGGGCGGCGTCTTCAAAAATCAGCAGGTCGTAGGTGCCCGACAGGTCGAGCAACTGGCGCGGCGACACCATTTGCCCATAAAGGTGAACCGGAATGATGGCGCGCGTCCGGGGCGTAATGGCTTTTTCGGCCGCCACCAGATCGATCAGCGCTGTCTCTGAGTCGCAGTCCACCAGCACAGGCGTCGCGCCGGATTGCAATACGCCAATCAGCGTTGCCACAAAGGTATTGGCCGGCAGCAGCACCTCGTCCCCTGCCCCGATGCCGCAGGCCCGCAGCCCCAGCGTAATGGCGTCAGTGCCAGAGCCGACGCCCACGCCATATTCACTACCGCAGGCGTGGGCAAAGGCAATCTCGAAGTCGAGCAGCGCCCCCCCCAACACAAAATCTCCTTGCATCATGGCTGTTTGAAGGGCCGCTTCGAGCTGGGGCTGCAAGGATCGATGCAGCAGTGTCAAGTCAGTTAGGGGGATGGGGGAAGATGCGACGTGCACGGGGGGAATTAAGACTGAAATAGGCATAACTAAACGGTCAAAACGAAACGGTCAAAACGCCAGTTTTTAAGGACTTTGGAATCTGGAGGTGGATTCAGCCAGTGGTGGATTCAGCCAGTCCTACACTACTGTTATGCGGGATGAATGCTGAAGTTATCCGTAGGAAGCGCGTAAAGAATTAATGAAAGATAGTCCCTCAGACCGTCAAGACGAGTGCTTGAAATCCCGACCGTGAAAGCCGTTCAGCGCCTTTAAGTCAGGATTTTGGATATTTGGGCGATCGCCCCCTTGCGTTTCCAGGAAAGCTCTGCGCGATCACTCGCTAAAAGGAAAAAGTTGCCTTACGAATCGTTCCGTCACGCCTACTGCTGGGTTCGCGTCAGCTTTAGGAAAATATCTGCCTTACGAATCGTTCCGTCACGCCTACTGCTGGGTTCGCGTCAGCTTCAGGAAAATATCCGTGAGGCTGGCTGCGTCTTTGGTAATGCCGACCAGTGGTAGGGGCTTGAGGATCTCTAGCGCCGGGTAGAGCAGGCTGGGGTCGGGCACGGTGACGGTGCGGTGCTGTACGAGCAGACCCAGCGTGTCGAGTTTTTGCAGGCGATCGCCCGCTAGGGGGCTTTCTAGCTCAATATGGTAAGCCGTGCCCGAAAACTGGCGGATTAGTTCCGGCGTGGGCTGTTCGGCGACGATTTCGCCCTGGCGGATGATGGCGACGCGATCCGACAGTTCCTCGGCGATGTCGAGCTGATGCGTGGTCAGCAAGATGGCGCGACCTTCGGCGGCGATCTCGCGCACCAGGGCTTTCACCGCCTGCGTCGCTTCCACGTCCAGTCCCAGCGTTGGCTCGTCCAGCAGCAGCAGTTGCGGATTGTGGATCAGGGAAACGGCGATCGCCAGCTTTTGCTGCATCCCTCGCGAGAGCGACTGCACCACGGTTTTGCGCTTTTCGGTCAGCCCAAACCGCTCCAGCAGCACGGCACCCCGCTGATGCGCCACCCGCCGCGACAGCCCCCGCAGCACGCCAAAATATTCCAGGTTTTCCTCGCAGGTCAAGCGCCAGTAAAGGTTGCGGTTGCCTTCTAGCACAGCACCGAGCGATCGCAGCGCCCGGCTATCGTGGTGCGGATCGCGCCCGGCGATTTGCACCTGTCCCGCATCCGGCAAAATCAGCCCGGCGATCATTTTGATCGTGGTGGTTTTGCCCGCCCCGTTTGGCCCCAAAAACGCCACCACCTCGCCCGCATCCAGCGCCAGCGACACATCCCGCACGGCGGGCACTTCTACCTTCTTTTCTCGGTACACCTTTTTCAGGTGCTGGGCGCTCAAAACTTGCATAGAAATTTAGCAGGCAGCTATCGGGAACTTTAGGGAGCAGCAGCGGGCGATCGCCCGCGCGCATCGCTCATGCTTCATCAGTCATACTTAACGTATTGTGACGTACTTGGGGGTTTCAGCGCCTTACCTCGTTCCGCGCCTTACAATAATCTGCTCACGCATCCACCCATTTCCCCTTTTTTCTCATGCCCGACTCTCTCGCCCAACCGAACACCGCACCCCGCTGGCAGCAGGGCGATCTGGTAGAACTCACGATCGACGACCTCAGCAACAGCGGCGACGGCGTGGGTCGGGTCGAGGGGCGGGTGGTGTTTGTGCCGGATACGGCCGTGGGCGATCGCCTGATTGCTCGCCTGGTGCGGGTCAAGCCGCAGTTCGCCCAGGGCAAGCTGCATGAATTGTTGGAGCCGTCGGGCGATCGCATTCGTCCCGCTTGCATCGTGGCGGACAAGTGCGGCGGCTGCCAGTGGCAACACCTCGACTATGCTGCCCAGCTTGCCGCCAAGCAAAACCTCGTCGCCCAAGACCTGGAGCG
>RFIF01000523.1 GCA_003695655.1 Cyanobacteria bacterium J069 | reverse complement strand
GGCGATGATCGCCTACTGCCGCCCGCCAACCCTTCTCCGGCAGGCTCGTTGGTGCGTCAGCCGTCGCTGCGTCGGCCAGCCCGCAAGCCTCGCCCCCGACCCACCGTCATGGTGTCGCCAAATCTGCCCCGCCAGCGCCGCCAAAACCGTCGGCGATCGCGTTCTGGGCCTCGCCCGTCTGCTGGGTTGGGGCTGTGGCAATGGCTGAATCGCCCGATTGCGTGGCAACGCTGTCGGCAGTTTGTCAGGGCGCTGTCCTGGTCGCTGCTGTGGGTGCTGACGTTTTGCGGACTGGCGGGGCTGGGCATGAAGTCGCTAGAGTGGCTGACGCAGATTCCAGCCCCACCCAACTGCGCCAAGATGACGTTTGCGGCGGCTGATGCAGAGCGGCTGTTTTGCGCCCGTGAGGCGGCGAAGTCGGGGCATCTGGCAGATCTGACGGCGGCGGTGAATCTAGTGACGGGCTGGCCTGCCGACCATCCGCTGCACCGAGAAGGACAGACGCTGTTGGCGGAGTGGTCGGCACAAATTTTGGCACTGGCTGAGGCGCGGCTAGAGAGCAGCGGCGTGCAAGATGCCTTGGCGGCAGTGCAGCAAATTCCGGTCAACAGCCCGCTCTATGGCGACGCGCAGGCGGCGATCGCCGAATGGCAAAACCAGTGGCAGCAAGGCGAGAAAATTTGGGCGATCGCCCAGGAAGCGCTGCGCAACCAGGACTGGAAGCTGGCAGCAGAGCAAGTGACAACGCTGGGGCAGATGGAGAGCGAGTATTGGCGCACCCACCGCATGGAAGCGCTGACGCGGCAGATTTTGCAAGAGCAGGCGGGGCACAAGCTGCTGACCCAGGCGCGGCAGACCGTAGGCGACAAAACGCTGACCCAGCTTCAAGCGGCGATCGCCCTGGTGCAGCAGATCGACCCGCAAACGCTGACCTGGGAAATGGCCCAGCCCGACCTGCGAGGCTGGAGCGCGGCGCTGCTGGAACTGGCGCTGCGGCAGTGGCAAACGGGCGATCGCAGCGGAGCGCTGACCCTGGCGCAAGCAGTGCCGCCTGATTTGGTGGACTTGACGACGCCGGGAGAGGGGCAAAACCTGCTGCGGCTGGCTCATGCCCAGCACCTGATCGCTCAGCCTGCTGCCCAATGGCTGCCCTCGCTGCACCAGTCCTGGAGCGTCAGAGAGGCGATCGCCGCCCTCAGCGCCATCCCCACCAGCAGCGCCTTTTACGAAGTGGCTCAGGCTGAATTGCTGACGCAGCACGCAGCGCTGGAAGACTTGCGGCAGTTGCAAACAGCGGGACTCATCGCCAGCCTGGGTCAGCGCTCGACGCTCGACTGGGCCAGCCGCCTGGCGCAGCAAATTGCGCCCGATCGCCCCCGTCGCCTCCAGGCGCAAACCCTGGCCGCTCACTGGCAGCAGGAAACGCAGCGGATTCAAGACATGCCGCAGTTGTTGCAGGCCCAGGCGATCGCGCAGTCGGGACAAATGGCCGATCTGCAAGCCGCGATCGCCGCCGCCCGCAAAATTTCGCCCGATCGCGCCCTGTGGACCGAAGCCGAGCAGGCGATCGCCATCTGGACGGGCCAAATCCAAACGCTGGAAGATCAGCCAATTTTGGCAGAAGCAGCCCGCTTTGCCCAGGCAGGCGACCTCTCCCGCGCCATTCGCACCGCAGAAAAAATCAGCCGCGATCGCGCCCTCCACGCCGCCGCCCAGTCCTCAATCCAAGCCTGGAACGCCAAGCTGGAAGAAGTCCGGATTGCCGAAGACCGCCAGCACCTCGACGCCGCCCGCGCCCTGGCCGAGCGTGTCCGCCTGTCACAGGCCATCGACACCGCCGCCCAAATCGCCCGCGATCGCCCACTCTATGCCGAAGCCCAACAGGCGATCGCCCAGTGGCGGGCCCAGCGCGATGAGATTCTGGCCAGCCGCCGCGCCCAAGCAGCCGAAGCCGCCCGTGCCGAAGCTGCCCCCGCCGAATATGCCCCAACGGGAGAGGCGATCGCCCCCGCCGCCGAACCCTATTTCTACGACGCACCGCCGTTTTAGGGGGTCAAAGGTCGCGCCTAACGGCTGCCCCTGAAACCTGAAACCTGATCCCTGAAACCTGATCCCTGAAACCTGATCCCTGAAACCTGATCCCTGAAACCTGATCCCTGAAACCTGACCCCCTGAAACCTGCTCTTCGCCCAATAAAAAACCCTGGTCTCCGTCGGACACCAGGGGAAAATCAAAATGTCTGGAACGCTCAACTTTAGGCGATCGCCCAGACCCTTCTTTCAAACAAAACAGTTCGGATTCAGAGAGGGCATCGCAGCCGCACGATGGCCAACACTGGAATTTTTGGGATGCTGCAACGCTGACTTCAAGCCATCTGACTAGCTTGGCAGCCTGGTCGCAGAAGTAAATCTGACGCCTGTGTGGACGTTACGCCTGTCTGGAGTAATACTCCACCACTAGCAGTTCATTGATCGACAGCGCGATCCATTCTCGATCGACCACGCCATTGACCTTGCCAATCATTTTGTTCTTGTCAAACTCCAGGTGGCTGGGCAGGTTTGCCAGGCCGGGGAACTGGAGATTCTCTTCGACCAGCTTGCGAGAGCGATCGCTGTTTCGCACGCCGATTTCCATGCCGGGCTTGCACTGGAAGCTGGCGATGTCTACCACTCTGCCGTTAACAGTGACGTGGCCGTGATTCACCAACTGCCGCGCTGCCGGAATGGTCGGAGCCATGCCCAGGCGAAATACGGTATTGTCCAGCCGCATCTCTAACAGTTGCAGCAGCGACTCACCCGTAGAACCCGAAGCGCGACGGGCTTTCCGAACATAGCGGAGCAATTGACGCTCAGTCACCCCGTAGTTATACCGGAGCTTCTGCTTCTCTTCAAGACGAACCGCATACTCAGTCCGCTTTTTGCGAGCCTGACCATGCTGACCGGGTGGATAAGCCCGCTTCGCGCTTTTGCGAGTCAGCCCAGGCAGCTCACCCAGACGACGCACTACTCTGAGGCGGGGACCTCGATATCGTGACATTTAGATTCCTCTCCGAAATGCTTTCCCAAAACTAATATTGTACCGTCTGTAGTCAAAATTGGAAAGATTTTGAGTTGGGAAATTTGGGGTGTGGGAGTGATGGGGTGTGGGAGTGATGGGGTGTGGGAGTGATGGGGTGATGGGGTGTTGGAATGAATAATCTTGAACCGCGTATTCGTCTGCTGCTAACCCGCCTAAACCTAATCCCCAACCCCTAACCCCCTCTCTTTTCTGTGATCAAGGTGAGGCTTTCCCAGCCACCCTGAGCGTCATAGCGGCGAATCATGCGCTGGCGCAGGGTTGGCTCGATCAGCCAGCCTGCTTCCAGGAAAAAGGGGCGGCCTTTGGGAATCACCAGCGGCGTGTTAGCCGATGCGCCATCGGGCAGCAGCAGCAGTTGCAGCGGCACACCGCCCTGACTGAACTGAATTGCGTTGGAGGTGACGGTGCCTGTGGTTGCCAGCGAGAGTCCGGGGGCGGAGAGGTGTTGGTGTAGAAGATTTCCCTCCAGGCGGATGCAGAGGGTAGTGGGATAGGTTTCGGGCGATCGCCAGTCGGGATAGAGCGTCACCGCTTCGCCCTGCCACTCGCCCACAAGCTGCGTGGCCGTGAGGGGCGATCGCGCTGGAGCAGGGGTTCCCCGCAGGGTTTCGCGAATCAGCGTCAGGCTGCTGAGGCGGCTCTCCCCGTCAGCCCCCTGAAACAATTCCACCAGCCGCATCCGGCACGCCCCAGCAATCAACCCCAGCTCTGCCCCAAACTCCCCAAACGGACTAAATTGCAGCGATCCTTGCGAAAATGCACCCGTCTCAAAAAACAGCGTGCTGCGATTGAGGCTGCTGTATTCCAGCACCTTGGTCGTGGGCGGGTCGCCCGTGCTGGATGCGCCGAACTCCAGCGTTTGGCGGATAGTCTGGTTCTCGTTCAGCCCTTCCAGCGTGACAACAGTCGGCGTGTTGTTGCGCTCAGTGCCGTCAGACGAGAGGCGCGTAAAAGACCCCTCCCAAGCTCCCAAATTTTGCAGCAGGCAGTCCCATTGAGAGCGTTGGGGTGGGTAGGAAGAGCTGGACATCACGATTTCCCCTGGGGAGACTTTAAGAAAGACGAAGACAATTTGTGTATAACTGATAACTTTTTGAAAATTCTCTAGAGAGATGCCTTACTCTAGGGAACCTTGGTACAAAACCGACAGGAACCCTTAACTTGTGCCTGTCAGTCCTGCTAGAGCCGCAGTTCACCCGGATGGGTGAGGCGATGTGAGGAGGGGGATTTCCTCTCAGCGGTGGATGGTTTGCCCGAGTCCACCGCCCTAGAATAACAAGGCTGGGATAGGGCAAATGGAAATTTGCAGTTTCACAGAAATTTGCAGTTTCACATTTGCGGTTTCTCAGTGATTTTAGACCAGGCGTTGTTGGAGATGGCGGTAAATCGCGGGTTGGAGCATTGTGTCTCCGAGTTGCGAACTCGCTAAATCTAATCAACCCCTGAGTTCTGTTGTGTGTTTACTACTGGTTAAATATGAGCGTTTTGGGACTTGCCTGGATGGTGACACCCGCAGGCAGTTTTTTTTCGCCTTTTTTGGGGATGTCGGCATTGCCGGTCATCGCTGACGTTGGCACTGCATTTTCTGTTTCTTCCCCATCTTCTGTAATGCTGGCCAGCGCAGACGGCGCCAAGCCTGGGAAAGCGGCTCGCTGCCAGACTGGTCTGCTGGCCGATGACCTGTGTCAGGCTGTGCAGTGGCGATCTGCGTCTTCAGTGACTCTCTGGCCGTGGGGCAACGTGCGGCTGATGTCGCCTTGGCTCAGGGGGCGATCGCCCAAACCCCTGACAACACGGACAAGTCTGGCGGCAGACGATCCTGCCGAAAAGGAAATCTCTGCTCCTGCTCGCCCGGAGGTAGAGGTGGTGGTGCGTTCCTCGAATGCTCCAGCGGCTGGTTCGCAGCGTGTTTTTAAGCAATGTATCGAGGGCGCACTCCAGCCAGCGAAAGACTCTGAAGCAATCAAGCACGGCTCGACTCAGCAGACCGCTGCTCCCCCACCTGCCTCTGTGCGCCCCGAAGCAGCCGTCCCGCATCAAGTCTGGGTTGGCGGCCAGGTGGTGATGGAACTGCCCGACCACAGCGAGGCTACCCGCGTTGCCCAACAGCTCAAATCGGCGCTGAATGCGCCTGGGTTTGCGGTAGACCAGTTGCGACTGGTGGTGGCCCAAGGGAAGCCAAGTGTGACAATGAGCAACGCTGCCCTAAAATCGAGCGGGAATAACGGGGAGGCAAATCGACTGCTCTTTAGCGTCGATCCATCCCTCGCTGCCAGCCTGCGTCGCACGGCCGACCTGGTAGCCATCGATTGGTTCAACAATTTGCGGGTGGCGTTGGGGGTAGAGCCGCTGTCGCTCATGGAGGCCCAGGCCGATCTCTATAGCCTGACCCAGACCGAGCGCAGCCTGGGTGGCATCACGTCCTGGTATGGGCCAGGGTTTCACAACCGCCTGACGGCCAACGGCGAGCGGTTTAATCAATATGCCCTGACGGCAGCGCATCCCAAGCTGCCGTTCAACACCTACCTGCGCGTTACTAACGTTCGCAACGGAGCCTCCGTGGTCGTTCGCATTAATGATCGGGGGCCCTATATTGGGCGGCGATCGCTCGACTTGTCGCGGCAGGCGGCCCGCTGCATCGGCAGCGAAAAACCGGGCGTGGTACGCTACGAAGCGGTGATTCTAGAGCCGCAAACAACGGTGCAATAGCACATGGATCAGCGCATCAGTCAGCCGATGGATCAGCGGCAGTTGCCGCTGCTGCAAGCGCTGCGAGACTGTGCCCAGCGTCCTCATGCGCCGTTTTATACCCCTGGACACAAGCGGGGTCGGGGAATCCCAAAGCCCCTGCGGGAGTTGCTGGGCGATCGCCCCTTCTACGCTGATCTGCCCGAATTGCCAGAACTGGATAACCTATTTGCACCAGAAGGCGTGATTGGGCAGGCGCAAGCGCTGGCGGCTGAGCTGTTTGGGGCGACTCGCACCTGGTTTTTGGCCAATGGCTCGACCTGCGGCATTGAAGCGGCGGTGCTGGCCACCTGCGTCCCCGGCGACAAGCTGATCCTGCCGCGAAACTGTCACCAGGCAGCGATCGCCGCGCTGATTCTCTCTGGCGCAGTTCCCGTGTTTTTGCCGCCAGACTATGATGCCGACTGGGGCATTGCCCACAGCATCGCTCCGGCAGCCGTCGCAGCAGCCCTGGCGCAGCATCCCGATGCCAAAGCGGTGATGCTGGTCTACCCGACCTACTACGGAACCTGTGGGGACGTGGGGGCGATCGCCCAGCTTGCCCATCAGCACGATCTGCCACTAATTGTGGACGAAGCCCACGGCGCGCACTTTGCCTTTCATCCCGATTTGCCAACGGCTGCCCTGGCGGCGGGGGCGGATGTGGTGGTGCAGTCTACCCACAAGGTGTTGGGCGCAATGACGCAGGCGTCGATGCTGCACTGCCAGGGCGATCGGGTCGATCCAGAGCGGCTCAGTCGCGCTTTAAAGTTGGTACAGTCTACCAGTCCCAGCTATTTGCTGCTGGCGTCGCTGGATGCGGCCCGCTGGCAGATGGCCCAGCACGGCCGAACGTTGATGCAGCACACGCTGGAACTAGCGGCGATCGCCCGACCACAGTTGGCCACGCTTCCCGGAGTGCGCTTGCTGTCGGCGGATGACGCGGACACACCTGGCTTTGTCGCCCTCGACTCCACGCGCTTGACCGTGGATGTCAGTGGGCTGGGGCTGTCGGGCTTTGCAGCGGATGAAATTCTGCACACCCAACTGGGCGTCACCGCCGAACTGCCAGCCCTGACACATCTCACCTTTATCCTCAGCCTGGGCAACACCCGTGAGGATATTCAGCACCTCCTTCAGGGATTTCAAGCCTTAGTAGATGTTGTGAACCAGGCTCAGAACTGGAGCGCTGATTTGAGTCAGACTGGTTATCCAGAAGCGTTTCCCGAAGAGGCTGCGCAATCGGCATTGCTGGCTTTGTCGCCCCGCGCCGCATTTCTCGCCCCCAGTGAAGCAGTGCCGCTGGCACAAGCGGGCGATCGCCTCTCAGCAGACATCGTTTGTCCTTATCCTCCGGGCATTCCGCTGCTGATTCCGGGTGAACGGATTACGCCCGGCGTGCTGCGCTATCTGTCAGCAGTGCTGAATAGTGGCGGCGTCGTTACTGGACTCGTCGATGAACAGAGCGTGCGAGTTGTCATGTAGTTTAATGTGCAGCTCGTCATACAGCGTGTATATCTCTGAAGTGTGAGTTTCCAGAAAAAGCCGTGTTGATTGCCATGCTCAGATAATTCCAGGAATAAGTAAATCCTATTCAAGGGGTGGTTTAAGGAGTGGCGATCAGTCGGGCAATCGCGCTGTCAATCGCGCCTTGGCTTTCTATCCAATCGCCGTGACCGGTAGCGTTACGGTAAACGTCACCTGATGATTACTGCTGGTCATGCCAATCGAGCCGCTCAATTGCTCTACTAGTTTCTTGACAAGTGCCAGCCCCAAGCCCGTTCCTTCATGCTTCCAGGGATCGTTACTGGGAATGCGATAAAACCGTTCAAAAACTCGTTCCTGTTCTGCAACATCAATCTCAACACCTGTGTTCAAAATGATGATGCTGAGATGTGCGGATGGGGCTTCTTTGACAGTGATCTGAATCGTGCCGTTAGGGGGGGTATACTTGCAGGCGTTGTTGAGGAGTTCCCCCAAAATTCGACTGAGATAGGATGCGTCGGTCAAGATTACGGGGAGATCTGGCGGGATGTCAATGACCAGGTGCTGCTGCTGGGTGTGGGTGCGTTCAATAAATGGTTCAGCGACGTGAGCTACCCAGTCAGAGAGATGGATGCGAGACAAGAGTAGCGGCTCCATGCCCGCATCAAGCCGAGATAGGTCTAGCAAATCGTTAATCAGCTTTAATTCTCGCTGACATTCGTCTTTGAGAATTTGACAATAGCGCTGAATATGATTGAGTTTGGGGTCGTCCAATAGTCCGAGCTGGCGCAGGCTAATTTCGAGCATCTGGGATGACATTTTGACGTTCGCCATCGGGGTGCGAAGTTCGTGCGAGACGCTGCTCAGGAAATTGTCTTTAAGTTCATTCAGATGTTCCAATTCCTTGACCTGGCAGCGTGCCGCTTGATAGAGCCGGGCCTGACGAATGGCGATCGCACATTGATTTGCCACCTGTTCCACCAGCCGAATTTCCATCTCCTCAAACGGCTCCTGGCTGGCGCGATAGAGCCACAAATCCCCCAGCAAACCCTGGTCATCTTTGAGGGGACAGGCCAACACCGAAAACGGCTGGGTAATTTCTCGCAGCGTTTGTTGCGGTTGGTCAGCAGTCAGCTTGTTCGCCCCGCTGCCAGGTTGCTCTGGCTTAGCAGAAACAGCCGGGGGGGTCATGCGCCAGCAAAAGTGGACAGGTTGCCCCTGAAAAAGCTGGTTATACATGGCTGGATAGTCGTTCATCACGATTACGCTGGCGCAGCGAGACGGAATTCCAGGCATGGCATATTCGTGCTGAATAACGGAAATGCCCTGCTCCAGGTCATATAGCCCGGTGTCGCAAATACTGATGCCTAAGCCCGTTCCCAGTTCCTGCACAACCTTATGCAAAATCATCTCTTCATCGAGGCTGTCGCGCACTTTATCAGTAATGCGCTTGAGCAATGCCTCAAAACTCAGCGCTTTTTTGAGCTGGGCGGTGCGCTCTTGCACTTGCATAGACAGGCTGGCATTGAGCAGTCTGACATGGTGATATAGCTCAGACTGCTGAATGGCGATGCCCACCTGGTTACCAAGTTGCAGCAACAAGTCGCGCTCCCACTCTTGCCACTGGCGGGGCCGGCAGCACTGATGCACAATCAGCAGTCCCCAGAGCTGCTGCTGCACCAAAATTGGGACGACCAGATTGGCGGCCACTTGAAACTGCAACAGAAAATCGCGATGGCAGGGGTCGATATTTGCTGCATAAACATCGGCAATGGCGCGGCTGCGTCCCTGGGCATAGAGCTTTAACCAGTTTTCGCGAAAGCAGGGATCTTCAATGATG
>RFIF01000522.1 GCA_003695655.1 Cyanobacteria bacterium J069 | reverse complement strand
GCCGACGGCACCGCCGCCCCCGACCCGCAGCTCAAGCTGAAGATGGAGGTGCGCTTTCGCCGCAGCCGTAGCAAAACCCGCCCCCAGAGCACCAAAGACAGTCTGGGCGCACGCGACATGGAAGACAATCCCTTCTTTGAGCCGACGCAGGAAATTTCCTTCATCCGCCATCTGCAAGACGGCCGCTTTTCGATCACGCTGCTGCCCACCAGCATAGCGGAAGTGTCGCGCTGGCAAATCTTCGCGTTCAACAGCCGCACGGGCATGATTGATAGCTACAACATTGAGCAGTCTTTGGATGGCTTGTTCAACACCCGCGGCACGCAGACAGCCACCACCAGCGGCTCGGCAGAAACAGCGCTCGATTTTCAGCAGCCAAGTGACCATGTTTCCCTGGGTGACGGTGTGAAACTGGGCACTCAGTTCAGCCAGGAACTATGGATTTTGCCGGGTGTGACGCCGCAAGCTCCCAATGCAGAGCTAGCGCAGGCGCTGATCGGGGGCGATCGCCAAACCCCTGACGCACCGCCCTCAGTGTGGATCGTCAACAATCGCCAGGTGCGTGTGGGCTATGGTGACGGGCAGGTGTTTCACTCGTTCCTCACGGGCGACATTTTGCGTTCCAATGAGTGGAATCATATATCGGTTGTGTTATCCGCCGATCAGGATCAGCCGCAGTATCACATCTATGTCAATGGTGTTCCCAAAGATGTGCGCGCAGAGGTGAACGCGGTACGCAAGCCGCCGGTCGCTAAGGCTGCCGTGACGCTGATCGGTGCGCCCGCTCAGAGCTTCTTCGGGCAAATTGATGAGGTGCGCCTGTGGAATCGGGCCCGCACCGAGCGCGAGATTCGCAATGACAAAAACCTGCGCCTGACGGGACAAGAGCCAGGACTCCTCGCCTATTGGCGGCTAGATGAAGGCTCCGGCACGCAGATCTTTGACCAGACGGGACACCACATACCAGGTACGGTTCAGATTGCCGAAAATCCCTGGGTTGTGTCCGGTGCGCCGATTGGCGAGAATGCGGGCGTGAATCGCGACAGCTTCCGGTTTGACGGGCGCACGATCACCACCGGTCTGTCCTCCCTGCTCTATTTTCAGCAGGAGGACACACGCACCGGCTATGACCAGCAGGCCAAGCCCGTAAAGCAGGGAGCGCGGGTAATGCTGGCAGTAGGCACGCAGGCGGCGGGGAGCGATCGCCAGGAAATTGCCGCCCTCGACTTTGGCGTTAGTGCCAGTGGCAAGCTGGCGAAAACGCCGGACAACGTGCCGCTGAAACTGGTGGCGGTGGAGCGCGACGGACAGGCCGTAGATGTGGGCGCAGAGCTAAACCGCATTAAAGATTTGCAGGAAGGCATCTCCCAAAATGAGCAGGCTGTGGCGAACCTGACGGACGATATCGACTATCTCAACCGGGTTTACGCCATTCTGGACAACGCCATTGAGGGGCGGCAAATTGTGACCACGGTGCCGCAGGGCAGCCTAGATGGGGAAAATCTGCCAGAAAAGCTGACCGAGTTGCAAACGCTGCGTAACCGTCTCGCCACCGGGCAGAGCGAAATCAACGCACTGAATCACTTGCTAAACACCTCCCAAATCCAGGTGTATGAACACAGCAACTTTGGCGGGCGATCGCTCTCCTTTGGGCGCGGATTTGTCGGCTATGGCACCCTGAACCAGCACCGATTTAATGACATCATCAGCTCGATTCGCCTTCCCCAACTGGCGACTAACGGGATTCCCATCCTGGAAGTGGATGTCTATGAGCATTTCAACCTGAATGATCAGGGTCGCCAGAGCGGTTTTCAGGAGACGATTCGGAATACCACAGCGAACGTGGGAAGTCGGCTGAATGATCGCATCTCCAGCATGTTTATCCGCGAGCATCAAGCCTATGCCCAGCACCGCACATCAGTCCAAGCGGCGTTTCAGCGAGCGCAGGGCGAACTGAACGCGCTGCTGACACAACTGCGAACGATCCGGACTCGCATTAACACCACGCGCCTGGGCAAAGAGCAGGAACGGGCCCAGCTAGAGCAGGCGATCGCCAGTGATCAGGTGATTCTTCAAGGGCTGCAATCCTTGCTGAACAGCGGAGTAGCCATTTCGATGGGCACAGTGCATACCGATGGGAACGGACTGGCGATCGCCGGAGGGATTCTCAAGTTTGCCTGGACGGCCGAAACGCCGCTGCTGTTTGACAGCGCCACCGGAAACCTAGCACTCTATTTCCGGGGTGTAGATGATCAGTTCTTTGTAACGTATTATCGCACCCTGACGCAGCGTGCCCAATATCCGCTAACGGACATTAACTCTCAGCAAACGGTCGTGGGATTTGCTCGATCCACCGAACCCGAAATGGATCAGATTAAGCTGGAGATCTTGAACGCGGAGGATCAGTCTGAAGACCTCTGCACCGTCACGATTCAAGTCCAGATTGGTGAAGCTGGTAGCCCCACCGAGCAGCAGATTTTGGAAACCTGGAAGCAGATTCCCCGCGAACCCCAGGCGTTTGCCAAGGTGCTAAACGGACTGGCGGGCGATCGCACGTTTGTCGGCCGCGCTCAATACACGCGATCGGCTGAGGCGGGCGATCGCCTCACCTTCATCGAGACGGGCGTAAAACAGTCTCTCCCAGAGGGCGCGACGCTGTTTGTGGGCGATCTGAAAGTGACGCTATTAACGTCTGTTAATTCTGGCGAAACGGAACTATCCGTCACCAGCACCGTTGCCAATCCGCCCGATGAAACGCTGCCTGTGTTTTATCTGGAATATGACTATGCGGTGAATGCAACGACGACTCAGAGCGGCGTAGATCTAGAAAACGGCTCGCGACTGCTGGCTTTCCTCAGCAGGGCAGCGGGTGCCGCCGTGAAAAATCAAAAGTCCGACAGCGGCGTGACGCTCTCCTGCCAGTGGATTGCGGCAGCACCGGGACATACCCTTGCCTTTAATGGCGAAACGGCCCACGCTCGCCTGCAAACGCTGACGGCGGCTGCATTCAACGCATCGTTAAAACAACTTTCACCCAAGGACGATGTGACGCTAGAAGCCTGGATTCGTCCCAATCGGGTCGATCCGGTGCAAAAGCGGGCGCGGGTGCTGCACTATCAGCCGCAGACGCAAGCCGATACGGGCTATCTGCTGGGGCTCAAGGAAGAAAAGCTGCAAACGGCGATCGCCCTCAACGGCACCACCGATTTCGTCCGCATTCCCAACGCAGCACACCTGAATTTTGCTGGACAGATCACCCTAGAAGCCTGGATCAAACCCGTCAAGGATGAGACGCTGGGGAACATTATCGTTCACGGCAACGCGAACATTCCCCGACCCCGCCTGTTCCTGCGAATCGACAACAGCCATTACGAAGTCGGCGTCAACAATGGGGCCGATCACAAGGTTTCGGTGCCGATGCGGACAGAAGACCGCACGGGGTTGAACTGGGTGCATCTGGCGGGCGTGTATGACGGCACCCATTGGCGGCTCTATCGCAATGGCGTCGAGATTGGCGCACAGGCATCGGCCATCGGGGCGCTACCGATTGATCAGGACTGGGGCATCGGCTCCCATCCCACGCTCAGCACTTCGGTATTCACCGGGGCGATCGCCGAACCGCGCATCTGGAAGCGGGCCCGCACCGCGTCAGAAATCGCCGCTGACCTAAACCGCGAACTGGTCGGCAACGAAACCGATCTGGTCGGCTACTGGCGGTTTGACGACTTTGCCAATCGCCGCGCCACGGACCATTCCCGCTTTAGCCGCCACGGCGCGCTAGTCGGCACGCCCCAGGCAGCCGAGTCACCGCTTCCCGCCTATTCCGTCTGTGGAGGCGTCGGCAGCCAGATGGTGCAGAGTGCAGACGCGATTTCTGGCGGCAACTGGAACCACCTGTCCACCGTGTTTAACCAGTCCTACGGGCTGCGGTTTAACGGGCAAGCGGGGACATTTCTGGAAGTGAAGCCCGATGCCACGCTAGATCTGAATCGCGACCTGACGATCGAGGTGTTTTTCAAACTCGACAATCTCAACACCAGTTATGGGCTGTTGCGAAAGGGCAGCCTGATCGATGCCGAAGCCGACCAGCAGGTGCCCTACGCGCTGTTTGTGATGCCGGGTGGCAAGCTGGGGTTTGCCTTTGAGGATGTGAAGGGTCGATACCGCGAATTTATCTCTGGTAATATCCTGCAACCCACGGCCTATCAGCGGGTGGCGGTGACGCGCAAGCGGCAGACGGTGGTGGATGAAAAAATCGAAAATGGTGCTCCCAAAATCACCATCACTGCCTGGGATGACATTACGTTCTATGTGAATGGCGTCAGTCGCGCCACGTTCCGCTATGAGGGCAGGGCGCGCACCAGCGGCACGACGACAACCAGCCAGCCGGAGGACGTGGGCAGCAACAGTCAGCCGCTGGAAATTGGCTCTAGCATTAGCGTGCGCCCCTTTGCGCTGCTGTTTCCCGAACTATCGCAGGAGCTGACGGTGGCGCAGCCGTTCCCTGGCGTGATGGGCGAGGTGCGCCTGTGGAGTGTGGCGCTGGATGCGGTCAACGTGGCCGCTGAGATTAAGGGCGGCGAAACAGGACTCGTCTCCTGGTGGCGGTTTGAAGAAGCCGACGGCACTATCGCCTTTGATGCCAAGAGCAGCAACCATGCCAAGCTGAAGGGCGGCATCACCTGGGACAAAAACCCCGACCCCAACGGCTCCCAACTGCTGCTCTATCGCAACGGGCAGTTGCTGGACACAACGCGGGTGGCCGAGGGCGATCGCCCTGCCTTCCAGTCCGCCGAACCCCAGTTCACCCTCGGCGGCATCCAGCGCAGCGGGCTGAAAGATCCCTTCCAGGGCGACCTGGAGGAAGTGCGAATTTGGCGCACCGCCCGCACCCAGGAGCAGATTCAGGACAACCTGTTCCGGCGGCTGATGGGTGAAAAAGAACAGTTCCTCGACAACCGCGAAGACCTGATCGCCTACTATCCGTTCGACACTGAAAAGGAAAACGTCCTGTCGGACTATTCGCTCCAGGGCGTGCATCTGACGGCGATCGCCACGCGCTACACCCTCTCCAGCGCCCCCATCGGCGACGACACACCCCAGGTTCGCAGCGCCCTGGCGGGTCTGCGGACTCCCTTCAACGGGCTGATTCAGAGCATTCCGGCAGTGCAGGAATACGGCGACTTGCAGAGCGACATCGACGGTAACCTGTTCGGCGTATTCAAGCGCTGCTACGGACTGATCGAAAACGGCGAGTGGCGGCTGATCACGGGCTTCAAAGTCGGCGAACTGATCACCGAATGGGTGGGGCAGGTGCAGTTTGACCCGCAGATCATCGGCTATATCGAAGGGTCGCCGCCCGTCCCTGGCGAAAACCTGACCGGCACGGGCGTCATGCTGGGCGAATTTTCGGACTACAACGGAGCCAGCGCCGTCACCCTCAAACAGGCCAGCAAAACCACCTTCACCTACGCTGCCAATCGCGACAGCGGGTTTGACATGACCTTTGACCTCACGGTGGGGCTGCTAATCGACGCCGAAGCCGAGGCCGGCATTGGGTTAGTCACGAAGATCGCTGACTCTTCTAGCTCCTTTGGTCTCAAAACGAAGTTTGAGCATTCCCTCGGCTGGCTAGACGGCGGCAGCACCTCCACTGCTCTTAGCACCGACCTGTCCAGCCAGCAGCAGCTCCAGGGCTTTGTGGAACCGCCCGATCAGGTCGCCTTTGCCGAAGTGGGGCGGCGGTTTATTCCCGAAAACACGGGCTTTGCGCTGGTGCAGTCGCAAACGGCGGACGTGTTTGCCCTGCGGCTAAAGCACAACAGCGCCCTGGTGTCCTACCAGATGCGCCCTAACCCCGACATCCCGCCCGATCGCAACATCATCAACTTCCCGATCAACCCCGCCTATACCAAGCAGGGCACGCTAGACGGCAAAGTCGGCTTTGCGCCCGACCCCGACTATCCCAACGCCCTCACCTACAGCAACGACAGCAGCTTCTATAAGCCCGTCGAAGCCTTTGCTCTGAAGCAGCGCATCCAGCGGGAAGAGGAGCGGATCAAAGCCTACTATGAGCAATACGATGCGGGTGCCATCGGTCGCCGCCAAAACGCCACCCACTTCCAACCGGGCGACATCGGCTCTGGAAATATTGTGTCGGGTCTGCCGCGCCTGTCGAAGCGCAACCTGGCCAATACCTACGTCTGGACGGTGGATGGCGGCCTGTTTGCCGAAACCCAGGAAACCCTGGACGTGATTCAGGAAACCAGCGGCGGCTCCTACAGCTTTAAAGGATTGGCGGGTGGTTTTGCCGATTTGAATCTGTCCATTGCCAGCGTCGGCATCAAGTTTGGGCTGGAACTGATGCTGGGCGGCCACCTGAACACGCAGGCCACCAAGAGCCTGGAGTCGGAAACGGGTTTCTCGCTGGATGTGAGTGTGGATAAGGTAGAGCGCGACGTGTTTCTGCGGGATGCGGCGGGCGATGTGCTGTTTGACCGCACCAATCCCCTGGCACCCAAGGCGCTGCGCCAGCCGGGCAAGGTGGATGCCTATCGGTTTATGAGCTTCTATCTGGAGCCGCAGCCCGACCATTTTGACCTGTTCTTTGACAAGGTGGTCGATCCGCTGTGGATTGAGCAGAGTGGCGATGCCAATGCGATCGCCCTCCGCAGCCTGCGCGACCTGCACAAAAACAGCCAGAGCAAGCCGCCCTGCTGGCGCATCTTGCACCGCGTCACCTTTGTCAGCCGGGTGCTGCCGCCCGTCGGCTCGCAAAAGCCGCTGCCCGCACTGGAAAGCAAAATGCGGGAACTCAGCATCGACAGCAACTTCGAGCTGATCAAGCGGCTGGAGCCATTTGTAGCGGATAAGGTGGATAACTTTGGCGAATTTTCGCGGGCCATCCAAAAGGCGATCGCCGACTTTATGCCCGAGCTTCAGCCTCACATTCCCGCCATCACGGAGTTTATGCTGCTGTTTTATGGCGTGGTGGAAACGGTGAGCGTGGAGGATAACCCCGAACTGACGGCGGTGCTGGAAGCGGGCGATCGCGCTCCCAACCAGGCTCCCGTGGTGCGGGTGGGGCGCGACCAAACCCTGCGGCTGGAGGGCGACGCGGTGCAAGCGACGCTACAAGGCTCGGTAGCAGACGATCGCCTGTCTGCTGAAGCGGTGTTTGTCACCTGGGCGGTGCAGTCCGCTCCCGCCGATGCCGTCGTCACCTTTGCCGACGCCCACAGCGCCATCACCACCGCCGAGTTCAGCAAAATCGGCCGCTACGTGCTGACGCTGACCGCCAGCGACGGCACCCTCACCTCGACCGATCAGATGGGCGTGCTGGTGAACCAGCCGCCGATTGTGAATGCTGGGGGCGATCGCGAAGTCGGCTTCCGGGAACCCCTGACGCTGCGGGGCGAACTGGTGCGCGATGGTCGGGGCGATCGCCCTGGACAAAAACTCACCACCCGCTGGGAAAAAGTCAGCGGCCCCGGCACGGTCACGTTTGTCAATGCCGCCGCCCTCACCACCAGCGCCAGCTTCAGCAAGAGCGGCGTCTACCTGCTGCGGCTAACGGCGGAAACCGAAACCGCCAGCGGCATCCTCACCCACAGCGACGACCTGCAAGTGTTCGTGGGGGCGCGGATCAATCGCGGCATCCAGGCGCTCTATAGCTTTGCCGATGCGGGCGAAACCCTGCGCGATGTGGCGGGCGTCGGCGCTCCAGCCAACCTGACCGTGGAAGGGGAACCGGCGCGGCTGCGCCTGCCCGACAGCAGCGCCCCCTTTGCCCTGGTGCTAAAGGAACCTGCCCGCCTCACCAGCGCCAATGTCAACCGCCTGATCGACGCGATAAAAGCCAGCGGCGAACTCACCCTGGAAGCGTGGATCAGCCCTGCAAACGTTGCCCAGCCTGGTCTGGCCCGCATCCTCACCCTCTCCGGTGGGGCCGGCGCACGCAACTTTATCCTGGGGCAGTCGGGCAGCCAATTCCATGTGGGCATCCGCACCAGCGACACGAATGCCAATGCGAGCGATCGCGCTTTTGTGGGGGGTAGCGTCACCCCTGGCGCACTCACCCACCTCGTCTGCACCCGCGACGCCAGCGGCACAACCCGCCTCTATGTCAACCGTCAGGAAGTGGCGCAGCGCGTCATCGGCGGCAATTTCGCCAACTGGGATGACAGCTTTGCGCTGGTGCTGGGCAATGAGCTGGGGCAAACCGTCGAGCATCACGCCGAGCGCGATCGCGCTTGGACGGGAGCCTTCCATCTGGTGGCACTCTACAGCCGCGCCCTCACGCCCGCCGAGGTCAAGACCAACTTCGAGGTGGGAGCCGATGCCAACCTGGCTCCGGTGATTTCCGCCGGCAGCAGCCAGGTGGTGAACCTGCCGGGTACGGTCACGCTCAAGGGTGCCGTGACGGACGATCGCCTGCTGAACGACCAGCTCTCAGTCCTGTGGAGTCAGCCCGCTGGTCCGTCGCCCGTCAGCTTCAGCAACCCCGAAAGCCTGGAAACCACCGTCAGCTTCATCGATCCCGACAGCGTAGAAGATGGGCAGCGGTTTAAGGTGAGCGGCGTGTATACCCTGCGGCTAACGGTGCGCGACGATGAACAGTCTGTCAGCGACGAGGTGCAAATCATCGTCAATCACGCGCCCATCATCACCACGGCGGCCACGCAAATCGTGCAGCTTCCCAACCGAGCCAGACTCACGACTGAGGTGCAGAACGGCTTGGGCGACGATCGCCAGGGACGACTCACCCTCCGCTGGAGTCAGCTCAGCGGGCCGGGCACCGTCACCTTTAGCGACCCAACGCTGCTCAGCCCCACCGCCGAGTTTTCCGAAAGCGGCACCTACATCCTGCGGCTCACCGCCCACAACGGCCACCTCACCAGCACCGCCGACGTGACCGTTCACGCCAACAAAGCGCCGACTTTGCGGGTCAGCACCGAGCCGCTGGTCAACCTGCCGAACGAGGCGCAGCTCCAGGGCGAAATCGTAGACAGCGGACTGGCCGACCCCAACGGCGTGGTGACTACAAAGTGGAGTGCCGTCAACCACCCTGAATCTGTGGTCTTTGCCGATTCCCAGGCTGCGGCAACGACGGCGACCTTCAGCACCAGCGGCATTTATACTCTGCGGCTAACGGTCAGCACGGGCGCACTCTCCACCAGCCGCGACGTGACAATCACTGTGAACCAGGCTCCGGTGGTGGATGCGGGCCCCGACCAAAGCCTCGACTTCCCCGCCCTGGCAGAACTGGACGGCACCGTTAGCGATGACGGCTTCCCGGCAGTTCCGGGTCGCGTCGCCCTCACCTGGAGCCAGGTTAGCGGCCCTGGCACGGTGGTCTTCTCGGACGCCAACAGCGACTTCACCACGGCGCAATTCTCCCAAGGCGGCACCTACGTCCTGCGCCTCAGCGCCCACGACGGGGCGATCGCCACCCACGACGACGTCACCATCCAAGTGAACCAGCCGCCCGTGGTGAATGCGGGCCCTGACCAGTTCTTGACCCTGCCGCTGCCCGCTGCGCCCGACGACACCGAGCAATTGGCGATCGCCACCCTGGTCGGCACCGTGCAAGACGACGGGCTGCCTGCCGACAACCTGACGATTCTTTGGAAACAGCTCAGCGGCCCAGCTCCTGCCATCCTGGACAGACCCGATGCCGCCACTACCCAAGCCCAGTTTCCCCAGGCGGGAGCCTACATTCTGGAGCTAAGCGCGACGGATGGACGGCTGACAGCGCGGGACGAAGTGCGGGTTACAGTTGCCGAACGGGTATCGCAGGGCGTACTGGCGCTCTACACCTTCAAGGAAGGTTTGGGAACGACGGTTCAGGAT
>RFIF01000521.1 GCA_003695655.1 Cyanobacteria bacterium J069 | reverse complement strand
GATGGGCAGGCTGGGGTTGGGCGTGTAAGGGGCGATGCTGGGTGACGGGGGTGAGGCAACCTCGCTGGGTGGATTTGCAGGCGGGCGATCGCTCCCTGGGGCATCCCCTGGCTGCCGCAAAGGCGATCGCTCGGCTCCCTGTCTGGATCGTGGCGAACGGGCTTTGGACTGAGAATACATCCGCAGATAGTCCAGATAATCCAACGATTGCGACGCTTGCGGCTGGCTAGATTCAGCGCTGGCAAAGGGATCGCTGTTAACACGGGCATGGGTAGAAGACAATACCGCATCGATCCAGGAGGGACGGTCTGGCAACGGGGTCGAAGTCTGTGGATCAGGCGTTGAGTCGGCGGCAATGGTGGCGATCGCCTGGAGCTTCGACGCGATCGGTTTTGCTGCGGGCGATCGTGGACGCCTAGACCGCTGCATAGACTGGGGCTGCTGAAACCATCGAGACAACAGCAGACAGCACCCCGCACAACTCACCGCCAGCAGCCCAAAAGACACCCCAGGTGAGGCTGGTCGGCGCTGGTCTAGCCCAGTTGTACGCAGCACAGCTCCCACCCCAGTTGGGTCGGGCTGCTCTGGCGGAGACGACAGCTCCGGATTCATTAAACCCGTAACGGCAATGCCCGAACACAGTAAGGTAACGACCCAGACGCCACTCCAAAACACCGTTGGATGATGGCGCAGTAGCCGTCCTAAAAATCGAACGGGAGGGATTGCTGCCGGAGCCGGATGGGTCGTATAAACATCTGAGTTGGGCAGCCCAATGAGGGGCGTCTGCACCCCGACAGCAGACGGTTCAGAAGCAGACGGTTCGCCAGCAGGTATTTCGCTAGCAGGCATGTCGATCCACGGCAATCCAGCGGACTCCGATGCTGGACGGTTGCTGTCATCTAAATTTCTGTCTGCTGAAGGCGCTGCCTGGATGGAGGCGGCAACCTCTCCTACATCTGACTCTGCTGACCCATGCTGAACCCTATTCATCGCCGTTTAGTGCCATTGCCGTTCAATATATCGTTCAATCCGTCAATCTTGCTAGCTAAATTTCTAGCTGATGTTTCTGCAAATCTGCTGCAAATCTTGCCGCCTGGTGGACTATACAGGTGTATTGATTCATCGCTATTTTACGCGCATCCTACCGATATCAGCATCAATTTTGACCTGACCATCCTTGCAACATTCATTCAAATCGAGGCAAGTTAGGCAATAAAACTTAAACCTTGAATTCATCAGATGGCGACAGGGGAGTAGTACGCTGAAAATCAAACTATGAAAAGCCACTTCTTAAGCGCCAGGAAGGGTTGGCTCCTGCCCGCTCATGTCTGGTTCGTTTATTTAAGAGATGGCCTCCATGATGATTAATCAGCTAAGGAAAAGCACTCATGGTTGAACGCGGTTCAAAAGTTCGGATTCTCCGCAAAGAATCTTATTGGTACAACGATGTTGGTACAGTTGCCTCGGTTGATCAAAGCGGCATCAAATATCCAGTGATTGTCCGGTTTGACAAGGTCAATTACACGGGTTTCAGCGGCAGTGCAAGCGGCGTGAATACAAACAACTTTGCCCTGAGCGAGTTGCTAGAAGTTGCGCCTCCACCGAAAACGGCTAAGGCAAAAGCTGCGGCTGTGCCTGCTAAGTCCCCCGAACCCACTGACGCTCCTCATAAAGCCCCGGGCGAAGGAATGTCTTAGGCGCGCTTAAGCAGGTCTTCGGCAGGTCTTAGGCTTTGATTCCTGACGGGTTATCTGAAACCTGACGGGTTAAAGGATGTAAACTTGGGGCGTTGAGAGAGGTATAAATTGTTGGCTTCTCCTGAGGCCCCAAGTTTTTAGAATCCCCCCAGCCTGACCAAGTGGCGAACTGATTGGTGATGACAGCGGGGCAAAAGCTTGGCAGGATGTTGCGTTTGGGCTGAGATTCGCCATAGGATTCGCTAGAGTTTGAGATGAGGGGCGATCGCCTGTTTCGCGCTGCATCGCTAAGGTTTCTGAATGCCCGAACTCCCAGAAGTTGAAACGGTACGCCGGGGGCTGAATCTGACGACGCTCAGCCAGCCTATCGTCGGTGGTGATGTGCTGCTGGAGCGCACGATCGCTTATCCGTCTTTCACGACAGATTTTTTGGATGGACTGCGAGGCAGGGCGATCGCCCAATGGCAGCGGCGAGGCAAGTATCTGCTGGCAGAGCTGGTTGACGCGACCCATCAGCCTGCTGGTTATTTAGGTGTGCATTTGCGAATGACAGGGCAGTTGCGCTGGCTGAGCCAGGATGACCCCTTGCAAAAACATTGCCGAGTCCGGCTGTTTTTTCCGGAGAATCGCGAGCTGCGGTTTGTCGATCAGCGCACCTTTGGACAGATGTGGTGGGTGCCGAGCGATCGCCCGCCCGCGTCCATCATGACAGGATTGCAAGCGCTTGGGCCAGAGCCGCTGTCCGATGATTTTTCGGTCGATTATTTCGCAAAATGGCTGCGCGATCGCCAGCGCCCCATCAAAAATGCCCTGCTGGATCAGTCCCTTGTCGCAGGCATCGGCAATATCTATGCCGACGAAGCTCTATTTCTCAGTGGCATTCGCCCGCAAACGCTGTGCGCCCGGCTAAAATCTCGGCAAATCCAGCGGCTTTATGAGGCAATTCGCGACGTACTGCAAACGGCGATCGCCGCCAACGGCACGACCTTTAGCGACTTTCGCGACGTGCAGGGCACCAACGGCAACTATGGCGGCGTCGCCTGGGTCTATAACCGCGATGGAGAACCCTGCCGAGTTTGCAGTGCGCCGATCCTGCGGCTGAAGATGGCAGGGCGATCGGCGCATTATTGTCAGGCGTGTCAGCGATGAGGGTGATGGGGTGACGGGGTGACAGGGTGACGGGGTGACAGGGTGACGGGGTGACGGGGTGGCCGCTACACCCACACTCAACTCAGTGTTTCAAATAAATCTGACAGGACAACGTTGGAAAACAGGAAGCCCTCTGGATCGGTGAGGCGGATGCGTGGCGGAGCGGCCTCTACCCAACCGCGCTCGATGTGGGTCTGAAGGCGTGGGAGCAGGGGGGCGATCGCCGCTTCGCCAAATTCTGCGGTTAATATGTCCAGGTTTAAGCCATCGGCAAGGCGTAGCCCCAACATCAGGGTGTCGAGCAGGCGCTCTTTGGGTAGGGTCGGCGGGCAATCAAGGCTGCCACCAGCAGCTTCGAGCGTTTCGAGCCAGGTAAAATATTCGCGGCGGGTGCGCGGCCGGCTAAAGCGCTGATGATTGACATAGCTGGCTGCGCCCATGCCAAAGCCGTAGTAGGGACGGTTTTCCCAGTAGACGCGGTTATGGCCACACTGAAAGCCGGGGCGGGCATAGTTAGAAATTTCGTAGTGCTGGAACCCGCTATGGGTCAAGACTTGCTGGGCAAGGCGATACATTTCGGCGGTAGCGTCGTCGGCCGGGAGGGGGGCTTCGCCGGGTTCATAGCGCTGGGCAAAGGTGGTGCCTGGCTCCACCGTCAGGTCGTAGATTGACAGGTGGGCTGGAGCAAGGGCGATCGCCCGTTCCAGCGAGTCTTGCCAGCGATCCAGCGTCAGATGGGGCAAGCCGGAGATCAAGTCCAGGCTGAAGTTTTCTAGCCCGGCCTGGCGAATCAGGTCTACCGCAACGGGAATGTCGGCTGGGGTGTGGGTGCGGCCGCAGGCTTGCAGCGAGTCTGCTTGAAAGGCCTGCACGCCCAGACTGATGCGGTTCACTCCGGCGGCAACATAGCCCCGGATATGGGACTGGTCAAACGTGCCGGGGTCCATTTCCATCGAAATTTCAGCATCAGCGGCAATGCCAAATTGCTGATCGAGCGTGGTGAGCAGCGCATCCACCTGCTCGACCGACAGCAGCGAGGGCGTGCCGCCGCCAAAAAAGACGGTTTGCAGCGATCGCCCCAGGCTAGGAGTCATCCACACCTCCCGACGGAGCGCCGCCACGTATTGAGCAATGCTTCCCGATGTTTCACCCCGCGCGCGATCGCCCACCACAGAAATGGGAAAGTCACAATAAAAACAGCGGCGACGGCAAAACGGAATATGGAGATAGGCCGCCACAGGATACTGTTCAGGCGGCGCAGTCGCAGCAATCGCCACCTTCTCTTGGGCTGCCACCGCCGAAGGAATCATCCATTGGGAGATCGAGGGATATAATGAGGCTGTGCGATCGCACCCGTCCGCTTCATCAAACTTTGGATTTACCGTTTGGTCTACCAAGTCTGGTCACTCCCAAGTTTTGCTCAAGTTTGGTTCAAGTTTGTCCACTACCTGCCAGCGTGCCTTGCTTCTTTGAGGCTTCACTGCACTCCACTGCTGATGCGCTGCCGAGTCGAGTTCAGCACTGGTTTACTAACTAAACTGCTTTACTGATCTGATGCTGAGATTCTGATGCTAATTTGACCGCAGCCGCACACTCTCCAGCGTTTCACTGGAACTTATGCTTGACGCAATTATTATTCTTTCATTCATTGTAGCGGGCGCGGGGATCGGCTATTTCAGCGTCGATCTGTTGCCGATGGATACCCTCGACCAAGTCTCGAACCGGGAAGGGCTGAGCCTCGTCACGGGTGGATTTGGCGGACTGTTGGGACTGGCACTCGGTCTGGTTGCCCAAACTTCTTATCGACGGATTGAGCGGCAGGTTCGCGAAATGCCCGTTGATATGCTGCTCAGCCGCTCGGTGGGGCTGGTGCTGGGGCTGCTGGTGGCCAATCTGCTGCTGGCTCCTATCTTTTTGCTGCCAATCCCCGGTGAGTTTGCATTTATCAAACCGCTGGCGGCAGTTTTGGGCAGCATCATGTTTGCCTTTTCGGGCGTGACGCTGGCAGATGCCCACGGGCGATCGCTGCTGCGCTTGATCAACCCCAACAGCATGGAAACATTGCTGGTAGCAGAAGGCACCCTCAAGCCCGCCGCTGCCAAAGTGCTAGACACGAGTTGCATTATCGATGGCCGGATCGAAGACATCTTAGCGACAGGGTTTATCGAAGGGCAAATCCTGGTGCCACAGTTTGTGCTGCAAGAACTCCAGCAAGTTGCCGATGCCTCTAGCGACCAAAAGCGGGTGCGCGGAAGGCGCGGACTCGATATCCTCAACCGCATCAAGGAAGCCTATCCCGACCGGATTGCGATTCACCCAGCCGACTACGACGACGTTCCTACGGTTGACGCCAAATTGGTGCGTTTAGCCCAAGACATCAACGGGATGCTGCTCACCAATGACTACAACCTCAACAAAGTCGCCAGTTTGCAGCGGGTGTCTGTGCTGAATATCAACGACCTGGCCCAGGCAATTCGCCCGTCTTACCTGCCCGGCGACACCTTTGACCTGAAGATTCTCAAACAGGGCAAAGAACCGGCTCAGGGCGTTGGCTACCTCAATGACGGCACGATGGTAGTTGTGGAAGAAGGCGGCGAGTATATTGGGGACGAGATTTGCGTGCTGGTGACGGGGGCCCTGCAAACGTCGGCAGGTCGCATGATCTTTGCCCGCCCCGAGCAGTCTTCGGCTGTTCCGCGCAGTTGAACAAGGTTGAGCGGGGTAGCCCACAACGTGAATCACTCCTTTCAGCCCGTTTTCAGCCTCGATAGACAGAGGTTCCAGGAGATGCTTGAATGACCAAAATTGGCAAAATGCTGGGTTGAGTCTTCTAGCACATTGACTGGATTAGTCTGGAGGGGACGATGGCAAAGGACAAATCTGCGGGGTCGTCAGGCAAGGGCGCAACAGGAAACAGTTTGGCGAGTTTTTTGGGCGATCGCGCTGATGAATGGCAGCCCCAACTTGCTGCTGTCGCCCGCCGCTTTAACCAGGAATATCAGCGAGAGCCGTTTGATTTGCCCGCCGAAGTCACCGATATGCCCATTTATCAGGAGTGGCAGGCGGGTTTGCTCTCCGCCAAGCTTGCCTCGCCCTTTTGGGAGATTGCCCCACCCAAGAAGCAGCAGCGCTGTTTAGACATTGGCTGTGGCGTCAGTTTTCTGATCTATCCCTGGCGCGACTGGGAGGCGGTGTTCTATGGGCAGGAAATCAGCCAGGTCGCCCGTGACACGCTAAACGCCCGCGGCCCCCAGCTCAACTCCAAGCTGTTTAAGGGCGTGCAGCCGGGCCCAGCACACCAGCTTCAATACGACGCAGAGCAGTTTGATTTGGCGATCGCCACTGGCTTTAGCTGCTATTATCCGCTCGACTACTGGAAAGCCGTGCTCTCTGAGGTGCAGCGAGTCCTCAAACCGGGGGGCATGTTCGTTTTCGACGTGATTGACCCTGACTCGCCGCTGGCAGAAAACTGGGCCATCTTAGAAACATATCTGGGTGCAGAGGTCTTTTTGGCACCGCTGAGCGAGTGGCAAGACTTGCTGAAAGCACACTCGGCTCAAGTGATGAAAAAGCAGCCTGGGGAGCTATTTCAGCTTTATCGAGTCCGGTTTAGCTAGAGTTTAGCCAGAGGCGATCGCTTTGACAATCCGCTGCTTCGTTCGCCGCTTCATGGAGGCATCGGTGTGTTCAAGTAATCGGTGTCTTCAGGTATCAGTGTAGATGTCCCGTCCTCGCGCTAGAGCGCTGAGTTATTGCGCTGAGTGATTGGGGCAAACGTCTCTTGAGTTAGGGCGACTGAAAGGCGACTAGACGCGACTAAATAAATCACTCAATAAATGGTATGGAAGCTCAGTCCTGCCCTTATGATAGCAATGGGTGATACAAGCATATAGTTGAAACTAATGAAAAAAGTGTATTACATAACCAATCCTGATTCTTTAGATGGAGAAACTTTAAAAAGGGGTGACGCCCCTCATCCTTGAGATGGCATAATGTGATAAGTAGATGCACCCTGATGGTTGGGAGGGCTACCCGTTAGTCCCTCCCTTTTTTTGTCTTTTTTCAGATCGCTGTTTTCAGATCGCTGTTTTCAGATCGCTGCTTGTAAGATTGCTCTGCCCGCCTTGATAATACCAGCGCCGATAATCACCAACGTGCCAGTGGTAGTTTGTGCGCTCCTGAGAACACCTGAGAGCACTTGATCCAGGTAGTGTCCATAGTCCATACTCATATCGAGTACGATTTAGCTAGAATAGAGCTAAATTGAATGGGACGATAACTTTTGATGGTTAAAATCATTGGCATTGCGGGGAGCTTGCGCCCCGGTTCCTATAGTCACCAGGCGCTGGCGATCGCCGCCGATCGCGTTCGGGCGCTGGGTGCAGACGTGGAAATCTTAGACCTGCGATCGCTAAATCTCCCCTTTTGCGACGGCGGGGATGACTATTCCGACTATCCCGATGTGACCAGGCTTCAGGAGGCGTTTCGGCAGGCAGATGGCATGATCCTGGCAACGCCTGAGTATCACGGCAGCGTCAGCGGTGTCCTCAAGAATGCGCTGGACTTGATGGGGTTTGAAGAATTTACCGGGAAAGTCGTGGGCAATATTAGCGTGCTGGGGGGGCAACCCAACAGCAACGCGCTGAATGACCTGCGCACTATTCTCCGATGGGTTCATGCTTGGGTGATTCCAGAGCAAGTGGCGATCGGGCAGGCCAGGAAAGCCTTTGATGCCGAGGGCAACCTGATAGACGAAGCCCTAGCCAAACGGTTTGATGCTTTCGCCAAGAGCCTGGTGGAAAACACCCGCAAGCTGCGAGCGGTTCCTGTGCCCGTCTAAAACTCGTCTTGGGAGGTAAATTGCGGCACAGGAGTTTGCCCTAGACGCCGCTGCTGTTTGAAAAATATTCGGACACTCTGAAGCTGGTGGTTGTTTCGAGTTGCTTCATCATTGACCGGGTGATCAGCTTGCCCTCTTCTACTAGCACTTGTCCGGTGATGGGGTGCAGCAGGTTTTGCTCGGCCCGTCGCCCAATCAGCACTTCAATGTCTTGCAGCGAGTTGATGTACATCCCCGCCGGCAGTTCCACCGTAACGCCGTTGCCCTGCACGCGGGCCTGGCAGGCCAGCCGCGAGTTGGGTCGGCAGGTGGTAATCACCTCTAGCGTGCGCTGTTCTCGACGGTTGATCGGCGAGAGCTGATTCATCCCATCGGTGACGTAGACATGGCAGGTGGCACACATGCCGCGACCGCCGCACTCTCGCAGCACATCCAGATCTTTATTGATCAAAACCGACAGCAGGTTGCCATTGGTTTCGACCGAGGTTTCCTGAGCGATGGGTTCCAAGCGGACTGTTTTAGCCATGACAAACTCTCCTAAATAAAGATCTATAAAGCTGAAAAAAGCAAAGCTGAAAAAAGCTGAGAATTTGGCGACCCTCACGGGCGATCGCGCTCTAGCAAGTTGTGACCCTAGAGGGCATGGAGCGCTAGAAACGCTTTTTGGCGATCGTCCAAAACGCCCTGATTGAGCAGCGTTGCAAAGTCGCGGATGACGCGAGAGCAGCGCTTGATGAAGGCGCTGACCCAGTCCTGAACCCACTGCTGCTGTTCGTCGGTGAGGGGCTGCGCCAGGGGGGTAGAGCCGCTGGCCGCGTAGATGATGTGCGCTGAGCGATCTATCTCGAAGCTGCTGAGCCACTCAATTGCAGGACGACTCGATCGCCAATAGTTAGCAGCGACGGTGGGCCCTAGATAATGCGTTGTAAACTGGCTAATCTGATTCACTGCCGTTAGCAGTTCCTTGAGTGTAGGAGGACTGGCGGGGGGCGCTGTCTGGGGGG
>RFIF01000520.1 GCA_003695655.1 Cyanobacteria bacterium J069 | reverse complement strand
TTTACGTGAAATGGGATTACGTGCTACCAAAGTCTATTATTTGTTCTTGAGATACGCCCATCTCCATCCTAGCTTGGGGTTTTAAAACACTGCCTAGCATTTGTAGACGATGATGTTGTGGTTGACCCAGGATGGTTAATGGCGCTCTATGCCTCTTGGACAGTGCATCCTGATGCAGGCGCTTGGACGGGACAGGTATTGCCCTACGAATTAGAAACAGAAGCTCAAGTTTTATTTGAGCAACGCGGAGGCTTCCGGCGAGAATTTGAGCCAGTTCGTTTTGGGTCTGTTCTTGCCAGTAATCCTCTTTATCCCAGTTCTATCGGAATTTGTGGAACGGGGTGCAACATGGCATTTCGACGCGACCTATTGCTAAAGTTAAACGGATTTGACGAATCTTTAGATACTGGAAAACCTCTTCCAGGTGGTGGCGATCACGACATTTTTTACCGGGTCATACGCGCAAATTATCCACTGATCTATGAGCCTGGCTGTTTAGTCTTTCATCAGCACCGCCGCACCCATACTCAACTTCAGCACCAATATTGGACTTGGGGTTTAGCAATTATGGCGTTCCTTTCCAAGTGCTATCAGCAACATCCAGAAACTCGTTCGCAGGTTCGGGCGCTGATCAAATGGTGGTTCTGGGACGAATTACGCCAAGTTATTGCCAGTTCATTGGGCAAACATCCCCTGCCTGTGAGAATGCTGCTGGCTGAGCTGTGGGGCGGTGTGCAAGGACTGTGTGGGGAATATGAGCGATCACAGGCCCGCAGTGCTCAAATTCGACAGCAGCATGCTTTAGAAACAACTATGAAAACGACCCTGGAAACAAGTAGCACTGGCGTCTGAGAAAACGAAGATGATGACTGGAACTGGCTGGAAAATCGAACAGATTGATCTACAAGCTGGCATCCCTAACATGGCTCTAGCAGATCAGTATCGAGGGATTTATGCTGTGTTTTGGTGGGGAGATATTCCGCTAGGGCACTCTAAGGTTTTAGCAACAGAATTGCCCCTCTCTTCTGACCAATTGCGCTATCGAGTAGCGGCAGCGATCGCCCCTGCGGTAGCTGCTTACAACCTACCAGAACAGTTTAAAGCACCCTTACCTCACGCCATTCAAACCTCCACTTCAACGTCAAATCTGGAGTCTATTATCAAAATTGATCGCCCCTTTGACAGGTTGCCTGATTCTTCTGATTTCTCCGACTCTATCTCTGTGGTTATTTGCACCCGCGATCGCCCTGACCAGTTAGAAAAGTGTTTGCGATCGCTGAAATCGAGTCCCTATCCGCCTCAAGAAATTATCGTTGTAGACAATGCTCCACACCCTGAGAAAACCTGTCAGCAGGTCGCACAAATGCCTGGAGTAACGTACGTGTTAGAACCACGCCCAGGACTGGACATCGCTCGCAATACTGGAATCCACCACAGCATGGGTGACATCATTGCCTTTACAGATGACGATGTGGAAATTCACCCAAACTGGCTGATTGGAGTACAGCGCGCCTTTACGAACCCTCATGTAAATGCCATGACCGGGCTGGTATTGCCAGTGGAAATCGAAACAGAAGCGCAGGATCTATTTGAAGAATACTGGAGCTTTAATCGAGGTTACTGCCGATTAGAGTTTGATACCCAGTATTTTCAGCAGCTCAAGCCCTGGGGCGTACCCGCTTGGTGTGTAGGAGCCGGAGCAAACATGGCATTTCGCCGCAGTCTATTTGAGCAAGTGGGTGAATTTGATGAGCGGCTGGATGTAGGTGCGGCTGGATGTAGCGGCGATTCAGAAATGTGGTATCGCATTATGGCAACCGGAGGAACCTGTTGTTATGAGCCAACAGCGGTAGTGTTTCATCGACATCGCCGCGAGTTGGAGGGCCTCAAGCAACAGATTTTTAGCTACATGCGAGGTCATGTAGCAGCGCTACTGATTCAATTTGAAAGAACAGGACACTGGGGCAATCTTCGACGATTATTTTTATCCTTACCTCAATACTACATCAAGCTCCTAGGTCAGAGATATGTAAAAGGTTATCGCCCTCGCCATCTCACCCTATTTCGAGAAATTAGAGGCTGTCTGTCTGGAATAGGGTTTTATTTGTTAGATCGATTCAAGTCAGTCTTTTCATTATTTTCATTTTCTTAGGCTCGAAAAACTCAAAAAATTTTCCTAAAAAACTTGCTATCACTCTTTCAGTCTTGCAATTTTCGGTCGTACTTCAGTATTTGGAAATTACTTTTTCACAGCAATTTCAGCCTAGTTAAACCCAGCCAGAAATCCGCTCGCCAAAGAATCGTACCCACTAAAGAATCATACTCACTAAAGAATCATGACAAACCCTTCTACTCTCTCTATATCGGTCATCATTCCGGTCTATAACGGAGAATCCACCCTGCCCGATACAATCGCCTCTCTGCAAAAGCAGACCTATCCTCATTGGGAGGCAGTTGTGGTGGATGATGGTTCTAGCGATCAAACAAGTGTAGTAGCTACTCAACTTGCCCAGCAAGATAGCCGCATTCGTGTGATTTCTCAAGCAAATCAAGGAGTCAGCGGTGCCCGTAATACCGGCATTCGGGCAGCTCGTTATGACTGGCTGCTATTCTTGGATGCAGATGATATGATTGCTCCGGTTTTGCTGGAGCGGTTCACCGAACAGTTAATTGCTAATCCAGACTTAGATTTAATTTATTGCGGTTGGGCTTATACGACACCTGACGGAAACCGTCTTCCTGCTGAATATTGGCATTCTCCTTTAAATTTATTTTCTGTTTCTGCTAGTTGCTGTCCTTTTGCTATCCACTGCTGCTTAGTTCGTCGAAACTTAGTTGAATCAATAGGTGGTTTTGACACCACTTTGAAAACGTGCGAAGACTGGGATTTGTGGCAGCGCGTTACTCGATCGACTTCTCGCTGCGCTCTCATTCCTGAACCTTTGGCACTGTATCGTATCCGATTCAACTCGCTTTCTCATAACACGTTGCAGATCTTTCAAGATGGTATGCAAGTGATTCAACGCGCTCATCAGGCTGATTCGCGCGTTCCGGCTCCTCAACCCCAATATGCTAATGGCGTGTTTTGGGAATCTCTAATTGACAGCCAATTGCGCTGGATATCGTGCTCCCTGGGTCAAATGATTGGTAATAATGAAACCATCCAACCCATTCTTGATGCGATTGCGCGAGTGCCTGATCTTGATCCCGATCTTTTAGCGTTTGGCGTATTTGAATCAGCTATTCTTTTGTCAGGTCAACAGCCAACTGCTTTTATTGAACTCTGGCATTCTGTAAAAGCGACTATTCGAGAGCGCCTGAATGATTTAGAAGCGCGATCGCAAACATCGAAATTAGCACTCCAGACCTTGCAAACTTTAGAGCGCTTAATCTTAGGGATTGTTCCAAGCTTTCCCCAGACCTTAGAACTGACTCACGCTATTCGAGTTGAAGTCACACAGCCTATTCCTGAATTCAGTGTTTCTTCGTCGATACAGCGTCTGTATTGTCGAGTCGAAATCGAGGGCGATCGCCTGGGCATCATTGAGCTACCAATTTGCGATGGACGAGTTTCTAGTTCTGTTCTAAAAGATGCGATCGCCCATCAGTTTAACTGGGTGATTTTAGGACACTATCTCAAACCTGTCTATCGCCAACTGAGCTACAAACCTGATGTAGCAGGGGTGTCAGTGTGGCGCGGTGCAGTTTGTTTAGCAGAAGGTTTACCAGCCGAAAACCTGGAGGAACAGGTTCACGATCGCATTGGCTGGACTGTTTTCTTGCAAGAACTTTGGAATTCGCCTGATTGGGAAGAATCAGACTTTTATCGACCCTATTGGAAAAGTCTATTAAAAGGTTTTGCAACTGCTCGTCCTCGATTGAGTTTGCCATTTACGAATATTAAACCTGCCCAAAATGGCTGGGTTGCAATCGAGATTAGCCAACCCTTACCAGCGGTAGCCGCCAACGGTAGCGATCTGTTCCTCATTCCACTTCTAAGCGGCGTGCCGTTGGGGGTCATCAAACTGGCAAATTCAGGAGGCTTGATATCGCCTCAGAAACTTCGGCGGGAAATTATTCAACAGTGTGGTTTAGAGCTAATTACAGCAGCTCTCCGAGAAGGATGCATCGGCCATCCGGTTGAAGGGTTACGGCTACACGATCGATTGGTCAAGGTAGGCTTGTCGGCTGCTCCCATCAATGTTCCAGAGGATGTCACGACTCAGTTAGCGCCTCAAATAAGGCTGAATGATCAAATCACTGCAACACCCGGTCTGCCAGACTTGGTGATCGCCCGTCATGCAGGGGACATTGGAACTAGTGCGTCTCGACGCGCTATGCTGCCTGCTGGGGCGATCGCCGACTTAGCGCCAACAGCCACTGGAACAGTGCTTGCACTGACTGCTAATTCAACTGTTAATTCAACTGTAGAAACGGCTGCCTATGTGCCAGAGCTGATTCTGCAATCCACTCCGCCCTACAAGCCTCCTACGCCTTCCCCCGCTCGGCTGGCAGCAGCATCTGATCGCAGCTATTTTGAGACATTATTTGCAACCGAGCCTGATCCCTGGAAGTATACAAATCCCTATGAGCAGACCAAATATGAGCAGACATTGGCGTTGCTGCCTACCATACCAATCCCGTCAGCGCTTGAAATTGCCTGTGCAGAAGGTCACTTTACAGCGCAGCTTGCCCCTCGCGTAAATACATTATTAGCTGTTGATATTTCCGAAATTGCCCTTCAGCGAACCGCTGAACGTTGTGCAGATTTTGGACATATTCAATATCAGCAGTTTGATCTTGTAAAAGATAGCTTTCCCGGCAGCTATGACTTAATTGTTTGTAGCGAAGTCCTCTACTTTTTGGGTAGCATTGATGCCCTGAATGTTTTTGCTAAAAAAGTTGCGGCAGCACTCAATCCAGGTGGCTACTCCCTCACTGCCCACGCTAATCTTGTCGTCGATGACCCGACCCAAACAGGCTATAACTGGGATCATGCCTTTGGCGCAAAAAAAATTGGAGAAATCTTTGCCAAAACGCCTTCCCTAACCCTCATTAAAGAACTCCAGACGCCCCTTTATCGGATTCAACTGTTTCAGCGTGTTTCAAACCTGACGGGTGCGATACAGCCAGACATGGTCACTCCAGAAATCATCACTATGGAGCAACCCACGCCGCCGCCTGCCGTAGCCGCAGACACGGTTCTCTGGCAGGGGGGAACTCCCTACCATTGGGATAAGAAAGTCGAGACAACGCACTTACCGATTTTGATGTACCATCGGGTGGCCGCCACGGGTAGCGCGACTACAGCTCGCTATCGCGTCACCCCTGAAGCCTTTGAGGCGCAGTTGCGGTATCTTCGAGACGCGGGGTATTACAGCATTCGCCTAGACGAGTGGCAGCGAGCCGTTAAGTATAAAAAGCCATTACCCGGACGCGCCATCATCTTAACCTTTGACGATGCTTATCAAGATTTTCTGACGGAGGCGTTTCCTCTATTGCAGCGCTACGGGTTTTCGGCAGTGGTCTTTGTGGTAACGGAAGAGGTCGGCAAATTTAACCGCTGGGATCGGGCCTATGGGGAAGAGGTTCCGCTTTTAGGCTGGGAAGAGATCCTGTTTCTGCAATCTGAAGGCATTGAATTTGGTTCGCACACTGCCAATCATCCACCCCTGACCAGTCTTTCTCCGGCAGAAATCGTCCAGGAGGGCATTCGATCGCGGTCAATTCTTGAGCAAAAGTTAGGACAACCCATCCAGGCGATCGCCTATCCCTATGGCAGCCAAGATGCTATCGTTCAACATTTGATGGGGGCCTGTGGCTATCTCTATGGCTTAACCTGTCGCTCGGGCAAAAGCATCTATGGCGACGGATTGCTCAACCTGCCCCGGATTGAGATCTGCAATACAGACAGCCTCAAAGATTTTGTCGCTAAGCTGCAATAGCAGGTTTATGGCGCAGGGCGCTGTTAGACGTAGCCGTAACGCACTGCTCCGTAAAACTTTGATGGGTTTCGCTGGCGCTACAACTGAAACGAGTGTTATAGATTCTGGATGATTTTTCGCGGGCGCAGCCCACGAAAAATCATCCAACTGCGTAAGTCCTAATGTAGTAGTCCGTGCAATGTAGTAAGCCGTAAATTCTCCAACTGTTATGGGTTAGGAAGACATGATCGTGAGATTTCGTCCGGTTCTTTGCCACACGCCATCACTCAGACAGCGAAATCACTTCAGTAATATTCTGTCCTTGATGGACTCGATTATGACGCTGCCCCAGCTCATGCTTCCGATGGTGCCGCTCAATCAGGGCAGCTTTGGCCTGAAATACTCGATTGATTTTGGTCTGAGTGGCCACGCCAATCTGTTTACACAGGTCTTTCATCACTGGAAACGAGATTGCCCACTTGTCTGCATGATCAGCTTGGGCATTGTTGTGGTCAATGATTGCGTACAGCGCCCGCAGCACGCCGGGGTCTAGATCGGCGTCTTCGGCGGGGGCTGCTGGAGGCACCGGCACAGGGGCAGGTTTTTCAGAAACCGCGACTGGCATCACCTTTTCTGGCGCTGGCTTTGTCGCAGTTTGGAGACGGGCAGGAGCCGGAGAGGGTGCTGCTTCTGGGGGCGGGGTCGAATGTGTTCCATTGCTGTTTAGCAGCATACGGAAAACCTCCAGCTTTTCTACAGCCGCATCTCGCTCTTGCTTGAGCCGTTCATTCTCCTGCTTCAGGCTGGTATGTTGGGCAGTCGGCTGTGCTTGCGCTTGCCCCAACTCCTGCTCTAGCTGCTGCACGCGGCTTCTCAAGGTTTCGATTTCTTGGGTTAACCAAGAGAGGGTCTTTGCCTGGTGAGCAATTATCTGAAAGTCAGATCCGGGGGCGATCGCATCTGAAGCAGCATCCGGCACCTCTGCTGCGGGCGGCGATTCCAAGACTGCTTGCTGGAAGGACTCTTTATCAGACTCTACAGGCTGAGAATCAGTAGGGCTGACAGCATCGACGGCATCCATTCCCAATGCCAAAAATATTTCCAGAACTTGATTTAACAACTCCTCGGAATTGCGGTTTTTGGCGTTGATGCCGATGCGTTCGGCAACCGCTTTGAGCAGGTTGAAATCAACAATGACGGGTTTGCGGTAAGCCCGTCGCGTTTTGCTGCTTTTAGCAGGTGGCGTTTTGTCAGGAGGGGATGCGGAAAGCCGCTCTAGCATTTCGGCGGCGCTTGTCAGGTCGGTGCGGGATACGTGATCTTCTGCGATGTCCATGGTTTTTGCTGCGGTTTTAGGTTTGATTTGGGGTTTGATTTTTTGAGGGTGTTGAGAATGCTGATGCTCTGCCAGGAGAGACGAATGCCTTTGCGGGTTGCATCATTGGCATCAGCGCTTTCGTCGCTAATATTCATGCCCCGGCTATTCATGCCCCCGGCTATTTATTCCTCAGAAGTGTTCCTGTGTTTTTGCATGAAATTTTTGCATAAAACTCTAACTTATTGACAGTTTGAGGAAAAGTAAGAGGCGATTTACACGTAGATCGGGCAAAATAGGCGGCTATAGAGTCTTATCCACGCTAGCCGCTGTTTAGCACCAGCAAGATTTTCAGCGTCGGGTGGCGGCAGGGCAATATCGTGCAAATATTTTTTGACGAGTGACAAGAGTCATTTCTGCATCTTCATTTCTGCATTTAGTGGCTTTTTGATTCGCTAACTTATTTAGGTTAACTTATTTTAGAGATATTGCTTCAAGTATTAGACAATTTCCTCATCTTTTTCTAGCTTGAAATCGGGTTTTTATGAATTGGTTGATCATGACGTAGACTTAAAATTTAAAACTAATCTTCGATCAGCCCGGTTGGCGAGCAAAATAATCGACGTGAAGTGCTTGACTGGCCTGGCTAGGCGATCGCCCTCTTAACTCAATCTTTATCAAAGCAATTTGAGATTCCCGTAATTGAACGGTTTTCCGTATATAAAGCTACACAATATCCTAGGCAGTGCTTTAAAACCCCAAGCTAGGATGGAGATGGGCGTATCTCAAGAACAAATAATAGACTTTGGTAGCACGTAATCCCATTTCACGTAAAGACTTAACCAATC
>RFIF01000519.1 GCA_003695655.1 Cyanobacteria bacterium J069 | reverse complement strand
GCATCGGGCTGACGGTCAGCGGCGTGGCGTGGGTGATTGTGGAGCGATCGCCCGACTCATTGATTCGCCACTATCGCCCGGTGCGGGGCGTGGTGTTTGGACTAATCGCAGCGCTGAGTCAGGCCAGCGGAGCCGTCCTCTCGCGGGCGGCGCTGTCTACGACGGACATCAGCCCACTGTGGGGCACGCTGATTCGGCTGGTGGCGGGGCTGCTGGTGCTGTTGCTGTGGCTGGCCTGCAAACCACCGCAGTTTGTCAGCGTGGGCAAGGAAGTGGGCCAGTTGCGATCGCCCCGGTTTCTCGGCATCGTCGCCGCGACGGCCTTTGCCAGCACGTTTCTGGGCATCTGGCTCCAGCAAACGGCGCTGAAGTTTGCGCCAGCGGGCATTGCTCAATCGCTCCTGGCCACCAGCCCGCTATTTGTGATTCCGATTGCCATTGCGCTGGGCGATCGCGCGAGCTTCCGTGCGGTGCTGGGCGTTTTGGTGGCGATCGCCGGCATCTGGCTGCTGTTTTGGCGGGGCTGAGCGCTTCAGCACATCCAAAAAGGCATAGACCGCAGGCGGATGCAGCGCATCCTTGCGAACCGCCACCTGAAATTCGCGCATCAGCGGCACGGGCAGCGGATGCACCTGAATCGCAGCGGGCAGCGGCTCGGCCGCCAGTTGCGCCATGATCGTTGCGCCCAGCCCCCGCATCACCATGCTGACAATGGTCGAGTCTTCGCTGATTTTGTAGGCGGGCTGGATGGGAACCTTATGCGCCGCCAGGTGGGTACGAATCAGATAATAGCAGTGGTCGGTATCGACAGGCATAATCATCGGGAAGCTGGTCAGTTCTTCCCAGGTCAGCGGCGTCTGTTGCAACTCTGCATCGGGCGGCAGCAGCGCCACATACTCATCCTGAAACAGCGTCCAAGTGTCAAATTCTTCCACCGATGCGCCCCAGCAAAACAGGGCAATATCAACGCGCCCTTCGCGCAGGCTTTGCTCAATCTCGGCGGCTCCGCGAAATTCTTCAATGCTGACGGTGATGCCAGGATAATCTTGACGAAACTCGGCGATGATGTCTGGCAGCAGGTGGGTCGCGGCGCTGCGAAAAGACGCCACCCGCACCTGGCCGCCCTGGAGTCCCTTCGCCAGGTTGGCTTCTTTGTCCATCACTTCCAGCAGACCCAGCATTTGGCGGGCGTGGTTCAACATGCGATCGCCCACGGGTGTTAAATGCGCCCCGCGCCGCCCCCGCGAAAACAGGATAACGCCCAGCTCGGATTCGAGGGAGGCGATCGCATGGCTGACGGCCGACTGCGAGATGCCCAATTGCAGCCCTGCTTCGCCAAAGTTACCGGATTCCGCCACCGCCACCAGCGCCCGCAGTTGCGAAAGCTTGATATTGTCCTGGTTCATGGCCGCTACCTGCTTGAAGGGTGAAAGGACGAGTTGCGCTCAGTGTGTGAGTGATGGGGTGATGGAGTATTGGTGCTAGTTTCCTAACCCCCAACCCCTAGCCCCCAACCCCTAACTCAGACTATCCCCTCCCTCTCAATTCATCCATGAATTTTATTCATGAATTGTATTCATCCAACCTTTTGATTCTCCGATTCGCGCTGCCTAGAGTAGGAGCATCCACCGCACAGAGACATCTCTTCCAGCGCATTATCACCTCAGGAGAATCCGCCATGCGTAGCTCATCCGAATCCTTTAATCAAAACTCCCTCAATCTCATTAGCATCGACAGTCTCGATAGCCTGGAGCAGCTAACCAATGCGGCAAGATTGCAAAAATCTCGCACCTTAGGCAAGTGGTTTGAAGCCTTCCTCAACCGGTTTGGGGGCGAACCCGAACCCCGCGTGTGGCAAACAAGCGATCGCGCTGGACGCACCACCTGGCACGCCTACGATCCCATCAGCAACACCTCTGCCCGCTTTGCCTCCGAGTCGGAAGTGCGGATCTGGCTAGAGGAACGATATCGACAGTAGCAGAGTGCTGGAGTAATGGAGTATTTAGAGCAAGCCACCCCATCACTCCAAAACCCGACCTAGCCCAGTGTCACGGTTTAGTTTTAGGGCAATGTCTTGGCTTGTAGTTAGCGCTTCAGCGCTAAAGCACTGACTACTAACCTAAGTTCCAGCTGTGATCTGGCACTAGCCAGCTTTTAACTGCGTCCACAGCTTGTCATACTGCTCATTGTCTGCGCCCAGATCTTTGATACCCTCAAACGTGGCCATCATCGCGTCGTCGGGGTATAGGTTTGTATTAGACCGCAGTTCGGCAGGCAGCAGGTCAAACGCTTTCTGGTTGGGCGTGGCAAACTTCAGTTCGCTAGAGGCAAACGCAGCCGTTTCCGGGTCAAGCATGAAGTTCATCCACTCATAGGCTGCGTCCACATTCGGTGCAGTGGTGGGAATCACCATCGTATCCGTCCAAACGGACGTGCCGCTCTTGGGAATCACGTATTTCAATTCGGGATGTTCCACAGGCAGCGCATTTCCCAAAATTGAGTAAGTCATGCACAGCACCAGATCACCCGCAATTAGCCGATCTTCCCAGCCAAAAGACTCAAACGCCCGCACCGCTGGCTTTAGCTCTTGCAGCTTTTGATAGGCTTCTTGCAACTCGGCT
>RFIF01000518.1 GCA_003695655.1 Cyanobacteria bacterium J069 | reverse complement strand
TCGAAAACCGAGGCTCGGCCCCCATCAACAATGAGGAATGCATCAAAACCAAAGGGCGCAACGCCCCAGCGCGGTTGATGGTGAGAGATGCCCATCTGCTGCCAGAGTCGGCCAAACAGCTTGAAAAAATTGATACTGGGCTTTACATGACCGAGTGGAAATTTGAAAATGGGCTAGACCGGATTACGGCAGCGGCCAACCCCCGACAGCTTGAACGGGTGCCCGCAGGAGCTAAGTTTCACTTTGAGATGGTCTACACCGTAGAAAATGGCGACCAGGCGGTGGAAGACCTCAAGAATTTGGCGATCGCCCTCGCCATTCTTGAAGATGACGCCTTGGGAGGCCACGGCTCTCGCGGCTACGGCAAAGTGCGGTTTGAAAACTTCCAGTTTTACTATCGTGGCGTGGAGCAATATCGCCAGGTCACAACCGGGGACGCAAACTTCCTCGACCCCATTGCCACAATGGAAAACACCGCTGTTTTACTTCAACAGTTCGGTGAGCTGACTGACGCGGTCAACCAAAAGCTCTTGCCCGGTAGCGCATCCTAAAGGAATCTCATGAGCAACTGGAAACTGATACGCCTCAACTTTGGGCGCAGCCCCGTCCATTTTGGCGAGAAGGGCATTGGTTTAGAAGAAACCATAGAGCGCGTGTGCTCTGACACCCTGTTTAGCGCTTGGATCAGTGCTTACGCGCAGATATTTGGCTCAGATAAGGTTGAGGGTCTGCTGAGCCGGTTTACTGATAGCCCAGCCCAGCCCCCGTTTCGGGTAAGCTCTACCTTTGTCTATCGACGGGCAAAAGACCCAGATCGGTTTATCGACTATTTGCCTAAGCTCCTAGAACGTCCACCTGGTTATCCAAGCGACGACCTTAGCTTTGCCAAAACCTACAAAAAACTGCACTACTTACCTCTACCTGTATGGCAGCGGTGGTATCAGGGCAGCGGCTTTTCAACTCAAGATGTTGCTGACTTGGAGACCTATACTAAATACCCGGACAACGAATCCACGGCATTAGCCAGGGCAGGTGGCTTTGCCTACACAGAGGCATTCAAAAGTTACAGCTTGCCCAAGGTTGCAGTCGATCGCACTCACCACGCCACCAACTTCTTCCACACTGGTTTGATTCAGTTTGCATGGAAAGCGGCGGCGAATGCGGGAGACGATTGGGATAGTGCTGGGGTGCAAAATCTGGCCGGATTGTACTTTTTGCTGGATTTGCCCACCACTGACCCAGAGCTAGAAGCAGATCTGCACCAAGCACTGGCGTTCCTGGGAGAAGAGGGCATCGGCGGAGAGCGCTCCAGTGGGGCGGGGCGGTTTACGATACAGGCGTGGGAAGGCTTATCGGCGGACTGGGAGGCTGTGGTTAACTTTGCCAAGGGCAGTCACCATAGCCTAGTGAGTCTGTTTTGGCAGCAGGATATTAACCAATCCCAGCTCGGAGACAGTGCCCGCTATGCCATTCACGAGCGAGGCGGTTGGATTGCTTCACCGTTTTCGGGGCAACAGCTCCGGCGTCAAAAGGTGCAGATGTTTGCCGAAGGGTCGGTCTTTGCCCATAAGCCAACTGGGGAGTTGGCCAACGTTACCCCTCACGGATTTACTCGCCACGCCATTTACCGCAGTGGTCTAGCGGTCAGTCTCCCCGTCAAGCTCGGAGCCAGCTCGCAATGATTCTGTCGGATGCCGAAGTTCAGCACGCCATCGACCGAGTCCAAGCGGCATTCCCCGCTTTCTCGGAGTGGACGTATCACAACGCAAAGGATGAGGAGTATTTTGGCTTTGCCCTTTGGGGCTGCTTTCAGCCCAACCCAGAGGTGCTGATGCCCCGCACATTCTTTATCACGCTCGATACTTACGAGCAGCAGTGGTCGGGACATCTCACCATTGGTCAGCACGCCTACCTGTGGTCGAGCGCAGACATGGGCGATGCTCACCTGGTCGATTCTGACCCCTGTGACTCTGTAGAGGGGGCGATCGCCAGCCTCAAGTCCGAAATGAGAAAGGGCGTTGCTGAATCGGTCTATGAAATAGTTTCTGAAAGCCTTGAGGCTCTGTCCTCAATCCGACGAAATCATAGCGTCATTCAGCAACGCCAGAAAGCTGTTTGATGCGTTATCTATTGGAGAGTCGGTATGACGATCGCACCTAGCCAATCTCTGCCCAAACCTAATGTCACAGACACTCGCCAGGTGCGCCTTACCAGCCGTATGGTGCACATTGGGTCTGCGGTGTCTAGGCTCAACCCGTTTGAGTATGTAAAAAGGGAGAAGTTTGTTTATCTGCCTGACCAGGATGAGTTGGCTAAAGCCCTGCGACAGCGAGGTTTTCTGAACGACTATATTGCCCGGATCGAACAGCGAAAAGAGATTATTACGCTGCTGGAAGATGCCTTGGGGGATGAGTGGCCTGCGGCCCTGGGTACCGAAGGGCGTCCGATTTTTCCAAAGTCTCTACGCAGCGTCAACTGGGCGGGTAAGGACATCACCGAGCTGCGACCGATGATTCGCAATGGGTTCGGCCATCACTACATTCCAGGGTCGTCGATTAAGGGGGCCATTCGCACGGCGATCGCCTACCACCTGCTTAAGCATGGCGATCGCTACCATGTTCCCCAGACCAGCCGTGTGAGTGCGATAGAAGGGCAACTGCGTCAGTCTATGGGTGAACTCAAGCGCAAGGCAAAGTTTGCGGATGATAGCTTGTTTATGGATGAGCTGTTTGCCAATTTTGGACTTACTTACCAGGGGAGAGAGGTGCGCGTTCGCCAAGGCCCCAATACCGACATTATGCGGGCTGTCCAGGTGTCGGATTCTGAACCGCTGATTGAGCAAAGAATCGAACAGAATGGGCAGCGTCCCATCTTTAGAAACCTGCCTGTAGTGGCTGAAACAGTGGTTTCTAGCCGCTCTGCCGACTACAAAGCCAAGTATCGAGCCTCAATCTACGCAGAGATGGTGTTCAATGTGCATACCGAATTCACCCTCAGCGTTGACCATGACATGTTGTCTTGGTTTCGTCATAACCGGGACATGGCGCTCCCCTTCGAGTCAGTAGACGACCTGCTAAATATTTGCCGGGAATTTGTTCAAGAACAATGGGATTTTGAGCACGACTACTGGAACACTATCGTCAACAACCCCAACGCCCAAGGCAAGAATCTTGATTTTGACTACATCAATGAGTTGTATGAACCCGAAGCCTGTCCCTATACCCTACGGCTTGGCTGGGGTAGCGGGCTGCGGGGCACAACCGTTAGTTTGCTCTTGCCCGATGAAACTGTGCGGGACGTGCGAGACACCTGCGGACTAAAAGCCCCTGGATTTGAAGCCCCCAAATCACGCCGCACGATTATGAACTCCAAAGGTGAGATTCGCTATGCCCCTGGCTGGGTCAAGCTGGAGGTGCTGTAGCTCCATGAAAACCTTTCCCTGTCCTTATTTGGGAGGTGATATTGAGCTATCAGATGAGCGTGAGCAGCACATCATTGCCACCCATCCCGACTTACTACCTTACTATTGGACAGAACTGGTCGAAACTCTGAACGAGCCTGACCAAGTCAGGCGCAGCACCCGAATGCCTGATGCTTTACTCATCGCTAGATGGTTTAAGACGATTAGAGGCGGTAAGTACATCGTAGCTGTGGTAGTTACAGAACAAAGCCCAAGTCGTAATTGGATGATTACAGCCTATCTAGCCCGTAAATTAACTGGAGGAATCTTGGAATGGCAGAAAACCTAATCTTTCAATATGACCGGGAAGGAGACATCCTCTACATCAATCGCTGTTCTCCCTACGCCGAACAAGAATCTGAGGAGATCGGAGACGATGTCATTGCGCGGCTCAATCCTCAGACGGGCGAAATTGAGAACCTAGAAGTGCTTTTCTTTTCTCAGCGACTACAAGACCAAACCTTTTTAAATCTTCCAATTGCGGTTAACTTCAGTCTTGCCTAGCGCTATACCAGGGCAAGGTAGGTCTCCTAAACCACAGCTTGAGCAAAAAGAAACTGGAGGTGCTGTAGCTATGCTAATTCGCTCGACCTGGACATTGATGCCGGATGGGGGAGTGTCGCTGCCCAAGTCCTACGCTCTGGAGCTAGCAAAAACGCTGCATACCCGGCTCAAGATTGACATGGGCAGTGAGGGGGTGCCATCCACCCGCTTTGCCGGGCTGGTGGGGAATTGCTCTACCTCCAGGGAGTTTGTCACTTTTAGACCCGAAGAGTTTTACCAGCTTTCGCTGAGTGGACTGCAAGATGCTTCCTCGAAGGCGATCGCCGATCTCGACTTGGGCGATCAGCTCCAGCTTTTGGGAGCCACGTTCACCATCGTTAACCGCGAAGACGAGACCACCAGCTACGAAGCGCTGTACCATGAGCAGGTAGCTGACGAACCTGAGCCGGTTCACGCTTTTGACCTGCGGTTTGTCACCCCCACAGCCTTTGCCCAAAATCGACTCTATTTGCCCTTGCCAGTGCCCCAACTTATGTTTCGCAGTTGGCTCGAGCGCTGGAACCACTTTGCCCCGGTCTATCTGGGCGGCGATGAGCTGGTGGGGTATTTGGGAGAGGCGATCGCCCTGTCGCGCCACCGCATTCAAACCTGCTCCGTACAAGTTCACCAAAAGCCGATTACTGGCTTCACTGGTGATGTTTCTTTGAGGGTGCTGTCTCGCCTTGACCCGCTGCTGGCGAATGTGGCTTACCTGCTGGTTCAGTACGCCCAGTTCTCAGGGACAGGCATCAAAAACCGATTGGGCATGGGATATACGATGCCTTACGACCGGGTTTCCTTGAACCACCACGATGTAATCCTCTCACATTAAGACGTTTAAACTATGCAAACCATCATCATGACTGTAGGTACATCTCTACGCACCAACGATGATCGTGATTTACCGCAGGACAGAAAACGACCCTGGTTTACTAATGAGAATAGGTTTGCAAACAAATGTATCTTCAAAGATCTCAGTGAGCCTTTAGCATGGATGAAAACAGCCGATCCAGAACTAATTAGCGCAGAGACAAACACCCTGTGGCGGCTTGATTTGGACGCGAGCGATCGCATTCTTCTCCTGCATTCTGCGACGCACTCTGGGCAAGAATGTGCTGAGGTGCTGCAAGCCTACTTTCAAGAGCATTGGGGTCAGCAGCAGGTTGATCTTGAGCCATTGCCAGAGATTAACTACGAACTGGATGAGTATGGCTCACCGCTGGAGCGAATGGCTAAGCTACTACGGCTGCGAATCGAACAGGCACAGAAAAATAGCTTAGTAACCCTAGCGGCGACAGGGGGATTTAAAGCCCAGACAATGGTGATGGGTTTAGTAGGAAATGCGCTGGAGGTGCCCGTTTGTTACATCCATGAGGCGTACAGAACCCTGGTGTATTTGCCCTACATCAATAGCAGTGGGCAACCCGAACCCAAGTCTTTTACGGCTGAGCTACCGGAATCGGGGCGATCGCGCGATCAGGTCATCCAAGTCCAGTCTGAAAAACAAGGCCACCATCGTCCTAAAAGCTGGAAAAAGGTGGAGAAAATTCTGCAAGACTTACCCTGGGTTGACCTGGTTCGCTTTGACAGTCAAGCATTTGCCGCCCCAAAAAATAACGTAAAAGGAGCACCAAGAGATCTCCCCGACGGACGTAAAGCACTATGGCTCCATCTTTATGACAGCGATCAATCCCATATCGCTGTAGTGGTTGAGACTACCGGACATACTCCCGAACATATGAAGGCAGCAGCAACAGAGTTGAGAGAGAGACTAGGACGTATTTTCTAGCAGTTAATCTAGTAG
>RFIF01000517.1 GCA_003695655.1 Cyanobacteria bacterium J069 | reverse complement strand
TACCAGTACCTCCCAGAAGACACGCTGACGGCAATCCGGGAATATGGCGTGGCGATCAAGGGCCCGCTCACCACGCCCGTCGGCGGCGGCATTCGGTCGCTCAATGTGGCGCTGCGCCAAATCTTCGACCTATACGCCTGCATTCGCCCCTGCAAGTATTACGCAGGCACGCCCTCGCCCCACAAAACCCCCGAAAAGCTAGATGTGATTATCTATCGGGAAAACACCGAAGATATTTACCTGGGCATTGAGTGGAAGCAGGGCAGCGAAGTGGGCGATCGCCTCATCAAACTGCTCAACGAAGACCTCATCCCCGCCACGCCAGAACATGGCAAAAAGCGCATTCCGCTCGACTCCGGCATCGGCATCAAGCCCATCAGCAAAACCGGCTCCCAGCGACTTGTACGTCGCGCTATCCGTCATGCCCTGCGCCTGCCCAAACACAAGCAAATGGTGACCCTGGTGCATAAGGGCAACATCATGAAATATACCGAAGGCGCATTTCGGGATTGGGGCTATGAACTGGCCACCAGCGAATTTCGAGCTGAGTGCGTCACCGAGCGCGAGTCTTGGATTTTAGGCAACCAGGAAAAAAATCCCGACCTCAGTGTTGAAGACAACGCCCGCATGATTGATCCGGGCTACGACGCACTGACGGCAGAGAAAAAAGCGCAAATTTGTGACGAGGTGCAGGCAGTTCTAGATGCCATCTGGGAGACCCACGGCAGCGGCCAATGGAAAGACAAAATCATGGTGAATGATCGCATCGCCGACAGCATTTTTCAGCAGATCCAAACCCGCCCCGACGAATACTCCATCCTGGCGACGATGAACCTGAACGGCGACTATCTCTCGGACGCGGCAGCGGCAGTGGTCGGCGGGCTGGGCATGGGCCCAGGGGCCAACATCGGCGACTCGGCCGCCATCTTTGAGGCAACCCACGGCACCGCACCCAAGCACGCTGGACTCGACCGCATCAACCCTGGCTCTGTCATCCTCTCTGGCGTCATGATGCTGGAATTTATGGGCTGGCAGGAAGCTGCCGACCTGATCAAAAAAGGTATCGGCGGGGCCATTTCCAATGGAGAAGTGACCTATGACCTGGCCCGCATGATGGAGCCACCCGTAGAGCCGCTGAAATGTTCGGAATTTGCAGACGCGATTATCCGCTACTTCTAGCGCTGACTGACAGGCTGTAGCCGCCATAAACTGCTGTGCAACATCCGCTGCACAGCAGCTTGCCAAAGCCAATTCAGCGAAATTTAATGCAGCCAGGATTGCAAGCCTGATCCCTGACTCCTGACCCCTAATCCCTAATCCCTTGCCCCCGACCCCTGCATTACGGATTCGAGAAAGTGTTGAACTCGCCGTTGCGAGGACGCGGAGGGGCAGAGAAGGGTGCTGATGGGTCGATGGTTGTGGGCTGGCGCGGTTGTTCGGGGACAGCCGGCGCAGCGTAAAAGTCACTGCTCCCAAACTGGGGCTGAGCCGGAGCGATAGTTGTGGTTCCAGGCACCCCAACCGACCCCGGCACCTGCGACCCTGAAGTGGCGGCGGGTGACGTTAGGGATGGCATCGTGCTCTGCTGTCTGGCGCTACCCGTCGGCAAGGGCTGCACGCCCAGTGGCGGCATATAGCCTGTGGTGCCTGGGGGTGGCGAGGTACGAGGTGTGTAAGGTCCCGGTAAGGTTGGCGTGGAAAAAGCGGGCGTGATTGTGGGCTGAACAGGCTGACCTGGCACGGGTTGCAGCCCAGTTCCGCTGGGGCTGCTCGGCAGCAAGCCAGAATTGGGCATGGACTGAGCGGCGGGTTCAGTTGCGGCAGAGAGCGGTTGATTGCGGCCGTTAGATGCGGATTGTCGCTGGAGCGCTGACTCTAGGGGGCTGGCAGACAGCAGGGGCTGAGCGGGGGCATAGCTCGGTGGGATGTTGCCAGGTGCGGAACTGGAAGGGGCGATCGCCGGATTGGGCAGTCCTGGAGTTGCAGTCGGCGCAATGGTCACTGTATTTGTAACTGAATCGGGCTTGTCTGCGCCGCTCCGGGAGCGACTAGCGCCCAGCTCAGGCACTAGCGGTGTACCACCCAATGGGGCGATCGCCGACGGGGTGGACAGTCCAGTGGGCGTACTCTGGGTGGGGGCTTTGAGCGTAGACGAATTGCCCGAGGGCAGCACAATCGGCTCACCCAGCGTCAGCGGATTGCCCGACGGAAACCGCCGCGCGCCCAACACAGGCAGATTATCCAAGTCGATCTGGGCGCGATCGCCTATCCATAACTCTTGTGCAGCCGGGTCTGGCTCAAGTAATTCGGGGGGAGAAACGGGTGCGCCAGCAGGGCTGGGTGCCGACTGCAACGGGCGATCGCCGTCCAGGCTCGTCAGCCACTCAGGACGATCCCAATAGGCCCAGGCAAACAACAACGCCAGCACGGGAACTGTCGCTGAGAGCCAGACACGCGGACGCAGGAGCAGCCGCATTCGACCACGCGCAGAACGATGAGTTCGAGAAAACCGAACGGGCGAAGGCATAAAACAAAAGAGTGAATAAAAACAGATAGCTTAAGAGCGATCTACTCGCCGCAATCACAGAAGCTTTAAAAAATGACCAGAAAATTGACCGGGATAAATGCACGCTTGCTTGAAAGCCGAGGGCACAGCCAAAGACCCCCCGATTCTATCAGCGCCTCCTGAAATCACCGTAAACTTAACTAGAGCTTTGTAGTTCCTTTACATAAACTCTCGTTATTTTTTGTTTGAAGAAATTTAGACCCTGCTTGCAGCTATTGTTTGCCCCAGGTCAATCTGATTTTCTGCACGGCATCAGACGCGATCGCCCAGGACAGGGGAGCGCTATTCTTAAAAGGAACCATCAGCCAGAATCGCATAGAATCACATTGTGCAGGTTTTGTGCAGCTCTATTCTGCATGTCTTTGAATATGCATTCAGGACTTACGCAGTTGAAACGAGTTCTGTAGATTCTGGATGATTTTTCGCGGGCTGCGCCCGCGAAAAATCATCCAACTGCGTAAGTCCTAGCATTATTAATATGCATTAGTTTAAGATGCGTGGTTTGAGCATGTCTTTTGGACATATTGGACATGTCTGTGTAGAGTCGCTGACAGTCGGGAGTTCCGACCTCAAGAGTGAACCGTTGCAACATGCGCCCAGCGCTGACCGACAGGAGGAACGGCCGTGAATATCTTTGGAATTGGTCTGCCAGAAATGGCGCTGATTATGATTTTGGCACTGCTCATCTTTGGCCCCAAAAAGCTACCGGAGATTGGGCGCAGCTTGGGTAAAGCGATCAAAGGCTTCCAGGATGCCTCCCGCGAGTTTCAAGAGGAGTTCAAAAAAGAAGCAGAGCAAATTGAGAAGACCATCAGCCAGCCGATGGAAGCCAAGCTAGAGCCACCTGCACCCAAAGCGCTCTCGGCAATTGAATCTGCTGAAACCGCCGACGCCGAAGTGATTACGCCGGTTGAGGAAGATGCAGCCAGCCCCTCTCAGCCCGGCTAGGCAATGGGCGACTCTCAGTCTGCGGCAAATCGCAAAGCCATCCCGCCAGAGGCTGCCCCGACGCCCCAAATCATTGTGGGGTTGGGCAACCCTGGTGCCAAGTATGACCGCACTCGGCATAATGTCGGCTTTATGCTAGTTGATGAACTGGCTCGCGCCTGGCAAATTAGCCTTTCAGAAAATAAAAAATTTCAAGGCATTTTTGGGGAAGGCAGCGGGCCACACCGCGACAAAGTTCGGCTGCTGAAGCCACAAACTTATATGAACCTGTCGGGGCAGTCGATCCGTGCCGTGGTGGATTGGTACAAGCTGCCGCCCGAATCCGTGCTGGTGGTTTATGACGATATGGATTTGCCGTTGGGGCGATTGCGGCTGCGGCTGTCTGGCTCTGCGGGCGGACACAACGGCATGAAGTCGATTATTTCCCATCTGGGCACGCAAAACTTTCCCCGCCTGCGGATTGGCATTGGTAAACCCAAGTCGCCCGCCCCCGCAGACAAAAATGCAGACAAAGAGACGGTGTCCCATGTATTGGGACAGTTTTCCAGGTCTGAGACGGAAGTTTTGAGTGCGGTGCTGCGGCTATGTGAAGATGCGATCGCCCTCAGCCTGAAACAAAGCACCGAAAAGGCCATGAGCCTTTATAACAATCGGGTGGCTGGGGAATAGACGGGGGGTGGCAGGTTTTAGAGTTCAGGGTTTAGGAATCAGGGTTCAGGAATCAGGGTTCAGGAATCAGGGTTCAGGGCTAAAAGCCACAGATAACATCACAAAGAGGTCACAAGAGTTCACAAAGATACGTCACAAACTTTTGGTTTTCTTTGCCCGCCTTAACTTCTCGCCTCCGTCCCTGCCCTTCATCACCCGCTCCCCTGCACCACATACTTGAGCGTGGTCAGCGTTTCCAACGTGATTAGCCCGCGACGATGCCCCTTCTGGTTCGACATGCCCAGGGCGATGGGGCTGCCCTGCTTGGGATTGCGATAGAAGCGGGGCGAGGCGTTGATGTAAGTCGTGGCGCTGTTGATATGGAGGGCAAACTGATGGCTTTCGTGGTAGGACTCGGTTACCACGCAGTCGGCGTGACCGCTGCTGTGGCGATTCATGAAGGCGATCGCCTCTTCTAAGCCGCTGACCGATCGAAAGGCAATAGTGCCATTGAGATAGGGACGCTGCCACTCGTCATCTTCTGCCAGCGCCAGATCAGGGAACTCCGCCACCAGCGCTGCATCCCCCCGCAGGCGAAAGCCTTTCTCTCGCAGGCTGCGCCACAGGGCTTGCAGGGTGTTGGGGTCCTGATAAGCGCTAATCAGCACTTTTTCAACGGCGTTTACCGGGTCGGGTTCGCTCTGGTGGCTGTCGAGAATCATGTTCCGCGCCAGATCCAGACTGCCAGAGGGCGACCAGTAGAGATAGCAGTTGCCGATCGCCGTTTTCAGCACGGGCACCGTGGCCTGACGAATCACCTGGTTTACCAGGCTTACCCGGCCGTAGGGAATCACCAGGTTCACATAGGCATCCTGGGTCACGAGTTCGCGGATCGAGTCGCCCTGGTCGGTCGGAATCCAGCCGATGGCGTCGGGTGGCAGCCCGGCCTCCTGGAGTGCCAGTTTGAGCGTGGCGGCGATCGCCTGGTTGGAATGGCTGGCTTCGCTGCTGCCCCGCAGGATAATGCTGTTTCCTGTGCGCACACATAGCCCAGCGGCGATCGCGCCCAGCTCTGGAAACGCCTCATACACCAGCGCAATCACCCCCAGCGGCATGAGTTGGCAATAGGACTGAGAGTGGCTGAGGGAGTAAGGAATCGTCAGCATTTGCTGGGTGGGGTCTGCCAGTTCCGACAGGCGCTGCAAGATTTTCACGACGGCTTCAATGCGCTCGGGCGTCAGCTTGAGCCATTCCAGCACCAGCTCTGGCACTGCCATTTCACGGCTGGCTTCCAGATCCAGCGTGTTGGCTTCGAGAATGTCGTCTTGCTGGTCTTTCAGCACTTCTGCCATAATTTGCAGCGCCCGACTGCGATCGCCCCCTTTCATCGCGGCCAAGTCGCCCGCTGCCGTATAAGCCAGGTGAAGCGTGGTCAGCAGATCGGCTGTGGAATCCAAAGCATCCTTACGATTGAAAAACACTGTTATGAAGTTTAGAGAACACTGCGCCGAAATACGATTTGCCAAGCAGGTTTGCGTCTTTTGAGAGAGCCTGCGCCTATCAGCACGCATCCCGCTCTCAATGTTCCGCACCAACCCACACTAATAAAGCTTTAACCTGTAAAGCTTGCGCCTGTAAAGCTCATATCTGTAAAGCTTTTGAGTGGTAAGCCCTCGGTCTATCGCCGACAGGCTAGCCACAGCATGGATACCAGCATTACCGATAGCACCAGCGCCGCCACCACGCGGAACGCCACCTGGGAGCCAACCGGAGCGCTCAGCGTGGTCAACAGCAGCAAAAACACCAGCGCAAACGTGATCAGCAGCGTCAGCGGCACATAGCCCTTGCCCAGTGAGGGATTGACCACCATCCACTGGTGCCCGTTCCAGCGCCAGGCCCGCTTATAGGGATAGTTTGTTGAAAGTTGCTCGATCGTGTGTCCGCTGTCTTGCACTACAAAAATCTGCTGGCAGCGATTGCAGCCAAAAGCATCCGTCAGCGCGATCGGGGTCAGCCTGCCCCGACGACGGCACGGGCAGGGATAGTCACCGTTTAGGTCAATTTTTTGGGGTTTTTGGGTTTGCACAAGCAAAGCAGCAGTGAATGTGATGCAGAGCAGGACGAGCCAGAGCGCAGATAGAAGGTTGCCGAGACTCGCACAGGCAGACGAACCAAAATTAAACCGTCACTTTAAACCGTCACCAGAAGGCAGCGACCCCCGGTATGATTCGGAACTAAGATTAAGCCCGATTCTAACATCCCCATTCAGTGAGGACAGTTGCGGCGATCGCCCTAACTCGCCCTTATTGAAACAACCAGTAAAAAAACAGGAATGCAGTCGGCAATTTCATATAGCCTCATCCTACAGTCGTGATCTGAGAGATGAGTGGAAAATTCGCTTAAGCTTGCGTGAATCTTGAGCTTGTCGTGAAGCATCAGCCTGGGGCACTATACCTGCCTGCAACAGGTCTGGTGTTGCTTGCGGCTGACTCTAGCCGCATCAAGCAACTGGCTGAAGAAACTCAAGAAAAAAACTTGCTGAACCGGAAGCGGGTAACGCGATTCGAACGCGCGACATTCACCTTGGCAAGGTGACGCTCTACCACTGAGCTATACCCGCAGAACTCGCAAAAAAATTGCACAATTCCTATTGTGTAGGAGAGGACACAATCTGTCAACTCTCCGCGATATTTTTTTAACCCTGGCTCACCGTTCAGATTAATGTACTGATCACGATGCCCAGGAATGCAAAAATGCCGACTGCCATGAGGGCGATCGCCACGGCCAGCGCATTGGAGCGACGCGACGTATAAAGATAGTCATCCCGCTGAATCCGCCGCAGCTCTCGCCGATGCTCCACTGAGGCCGAAAACACGGCATATAACCCCACTGCGATAAAGGCGAGCCCCGTCACTCGAGCGAGAAACGTCGTTTCTAGACTGTCTAGCCCTTGATTCCGCTGAATTGCCATCACAATTTGGTCAATGCCAAAGCCAAAGCCAATCAGCGACAGCGACGTGCGAATCCAGGCTAACAGCGTGCGCTCGGCGGCGGCGCGGTTGCGCTCTTTGGCGAGTTCGTTGGTCAGGTTGCGCAGCGGTTCAGGCATGAAACTAGTATCGGCTCCGGCCGCTGCGTTTGACCAGGCTCACGTAATACAACAGTTGCATCAGGGAGGTGGCGGCAGCAGCGATGTAAGTCCAGCCGGCTGCGCCAAGCATCTGCCTGGCTCCCTGGCGCTCCTCTGGCGTGTCGAGCAGCCCTGCATCTTCTAGCAGCTTTAGCCCCCGGCGGCTGGCATCGATTTCGATGGGCACCGTCAGCAGCGAAAAGACCACCACCACTCCAAAGAAGAAGACACCAATCCACATCAGTCCGACCAGGCTGAGGGCAAAGCCCAGCATAAACGCCATGTAGGAAATGGTAGGGGTGAATTGCAGCGCTGGCAGCAGAAAGCTGCGGGCGGCAATCATCGGCGACCCGGTTTGATATTGCTGGACGTGCCCCAGTTCGTGGGCGGCGATCGCCATTGAAGCCACCGACGGCTGCGTACAGACTGGCTCCGACAGGCGCACCACGTTGGCTCTTGGATCATAATGGTCGGTCAAGGCTCCGGCAGTCGGCTCTAGCGGAATAGTGTTAAGGGAGGTGCGGTTGAAAATCATCTGCGCCACCTGCATCCCGGTGTAGCGTTCGCTATTGGGTACGCGGCTCCACTTGGCAAAGGTGCTTTTGAGGCGTCCCTGCACCAGCAGCGATAGCAGCATCGCTGGCAGCGCTACCCATAACAGGTACGTTGGATCGAAGTAGAACATGGTTTTATCGTTCCTGGGTAGTTTAAGTTTGAATTCAAGCTTGAGCTAAATCCTCACTGGATTTTTGTGATATCTGCGCCCCCTTCATGCTGGGTCTAAGCAGATCGAAACCTGGATCGAACACAGGGCTGACCAGGGGCGTCAAGCCGGGCGATCGCCCATTCGCCCGTCCAGTCTTCTAGACGTTTTCGCCTAGAAGTTTTAGAACCAGACCCGGACGCTACATCCAAAACCGCACAAATTCACCCTTGGCAAACTCCACCTGGCGATAGCGTCGGATCTGGTAGAAAAATCCGGCGATCGCCAACCCCGTCCACAGCAGCAGCCAAAACCAGGAATCCTGAAAAATCGGCCCCAGCGTGTTGCCCGCGTCTTTTAGCCCCTCAATCGACACGCGCCCATTCAGCAGCAGCGACAGCACCAGCGCATTTGCGCCGCCCTGCGCCGACAGCACCATCACCAGATATTTCTGCCAGTGCCGCACATAGGTTAGCCCGCCCAGCACCAGCCCCGACCCCAGCGCCACCAGCGCTGGCAGCGGCCCCTGCTGAAAGCCCAAAATGGCCATGACGCTTGCCCCAAACAGGGCACCCGTGGCAGCTCCCATCAGCGCTACCCCTACTTCGTAAAATTGCCAGCAAAACACCGCCAGCAAAATTCCTAAGACCAGCCCCACTGTTAGCCCGGTAGTGGTCGCTAAGAAGCCGCCGCCCAGCAGCAGGAACACCGCCTTGGCCCCCAGCCACAGCCCTGCAAAAAACGACCAAACAGGCAGCATTATCATAAAGAAGCGATAGCCAGCAAAGCAGAGCAGCACGCCAAACAGTCCTGAAAACAGCGCCAATAGAAGGGGTTTTAGCATTTTTATCTAAAAAATCTATTCAAAACCTATCGATAAATGAGGGGCGATCGCTGTCTTACAGAAAACCATCATGGTCTTTCTGATCGTCCCAGTTAGGATTGCTACGGCTTACTTGTTATCAACCAATTGCCAAAAAAATTCCAAATAATTGCCAAAAACTTCTCAAAAAACTTCTCAAAAAACTTCTCAAAAAACTTCTATTTCATATCAGTTCTCTTGAAGCTTAGTTCTCTGAAACAGCGCTACCGTTCAAATTTCTAGAAGCCTTACTCGCTGCTGGACTGGCAATCTAAAATCGCTCCCCTAATATTCAGAATGAATGGAATTCTGCTTAATAGAATTCCGCTTAAATAAATCATGGTAAATTATTTTTATACTTAAGACATAAAAAAGCTGACAAGTTTTCGACGCTCCGCTTTCTGACCAAACTACTAATATCAAACTACTAAAAAAGCCCCGCAGGGCAGGGCTTTTAAAGCATTACAGTGTTGAAATTAGCTTGAAACCAGCCTTGAAATCAGCCTTGGAATCAGCCTTGAAATCAGCCTTGAAATTAGGGCATCAAACCCGTCCCACAGTGAGGCTCTGGCATTGATCAAAGCGCTGTTTAATAGGGCGAGAAGGTATACACCAGCCCCAGCGTGGCCCCGATATCGAAGCTGTCAAACACGCCAAAGTTGATGCCTGTGGTCAGCGCCAGGGAGGAGGTCAGCGGAATGTCTATCCCCCCCGTCAGCAGCAGGTCAAAGTCGCTGTCATCGCCAAACGAGAAGGCCACCCCCGCTCCCAAATAGGGAGCCAGCGTCGCGTAACTGGTACGGATCGGCTCTAGATCAAAGGTGAAGGGCAGCAGCACTTCTACCTCATCTTCGATCAGCAGAGCAGGGCGGATCGAGAGCGTGCGGCTGAGAGCGATTTTGCTCAACACGGCAAAGCTGGTGTTACCCAGGGCTGAGTCTCCGCCAATACCGAGATTGACTCCGACTCCCAAAAAGCTGGGGTTGACCTGTGACGTGCGACCGAGTGCATCGGCCGTGCCGCCAACGGCACCTTCAACGTCGGCAATCGTCGGACGGCGCACTACTGCTCGGCGTGAGGCAAACGTATAGCCCAGACCCAGCAGCATGCCAAAATCAACCTCATCTCCAAATGGCGCGAGGTTGGCAGAGGCGGTTGCCACTAGCGATTCATTGATGGGGAAGTCTACACCGCCCGTGATCAGAAAATCAACGGCATTGTCATCCCCAGTGGAGAAGGCCAGTCCCAGTCCTGCAAACGGCGCAATGCCTGAGCCTTCGCCCGGCCCCGCGATCGCAAAATCATAGGTTACGGGTACCAAAAAGGTGACGTCGTCTTCGATCAGCAGGCTGGGCCGCAGCGACAGGTAGGAATTGAGCGCCACCTTGCTGAGGACGGCAAAACTGGTGTCGCCTAGGGCTGCATCACCCGCAATGCCAATGTTGATGCCAGCGCCGATATAGCTAAAGATATAGCGCGTCTCTAGTGGGCCGGTCTGGGCGATGTTGAGCGGGGCGGGGGACAGGAGGCTGGGGTTTGCTGGGTCGCTTTCGGCGATCGCCGGATTAGACGGGGTCAGCGGCACCTCAAGCACGGCCGGATCGAGGTCGGCGGCTGTGCCCGTTTCGACATCAGTATCAACGCTATTTAGCGTGGGCACGTTGGTAGGGGCAGCGGGGTCAGACGAGACGGGTTCTAGAGGTTCTGCCTCCAGTTCTGCCTCCAGTTCTGTCTCCAGTTCTGGACTGGCCGCTGCGGGAGCCGTTTCTGCGGATGGCACAGCCGCCGGGCTATCCGCCTCAAACGCTGAGTTTACGGAAGGTTCCGGTTCGATGAACTCTGGCTCGATGAACTCTGGCTCGATGAACTCTGGCTCTGCTAGAGCAGCGTTGGCGAGTTGAGCGCTGCTTGGAAAGCGGTCAAAATTTCCAGTGGCAATGGACCGGGCGCTGTCCGTCAACCCCGTATCTGTTAACTGCATATCTGTCAGCCGCAGTGGCGCAATGCGAGTTTCCTCTGCAAGACTGCTCAGGCTTGATTTGGCGATCGCCTCTGGAGTTGCCACGGCCGCCTGGGCACCCGCCAAAACTGTTGAAATGATCACGCTGCACAAGAACAACACCCGCTGCCCCAAATTCGTAGATCGCACATCAGGTTTCATAAATCACTCCTCAGCTCCTCAAACGGTGTCTGCTACTAAACGGTCTGCTACTAAACGGTCTGCTACTAAACGGTCTGCTACTAATGGTGTCTGGCACTACTGATTGCTGGCACTACTAATGGTGTCTGGCACTACTGATTGCTGGCACTACTGAACTACTGATTGCTGGCACTACTGAACTACTACTGAGCTATTGAGTTAGCTATTTAGCGACTGGCTGCCCTTTTAATTGGGCTATAGAAAAAATAGACCATAGACGCATAACAAAAGACAACATGCCCAGGGTCAATTGAGCTATATCAAAAGTTAGAAGTTGGAATCGAAAGCGGTAGAAAGCCCCAACCAAATTTGAATCAATCCTGTCTGCATCGTCTGCATCTCACGAATTATCGAATCAACGCTTCAACGGCATCAGGCTTCAATGCAGTAGTGTTTTGGCAAACTTGCAGATTAGTCAAGATTAGAAGAGTACAAAAAAGGCACACAGACCTTAAAACATTCCGAAAAAACATTCCGAACAAGAAGAGTTAGCTGACGCCTATGCGTAGCGCTTTCGTGGCGTTCAAGGGCTAAATGATTAGCAAAAACTGAGTTGCAGAATATACCCGTTCAAGGGTCGGTCATGGGTGCCTGTGTCCCCACGCCAATTTAAGAGACGCCTTATACTTTCCTTATCTTTTATGTGGAATTTGAAACACGCCAATTTTTGAACCTGGCTGGTTAGTATTATTTTTTGTTTGCCAGGATGTTTGGGATTTTTTTATATCTGATTAGGCTTGTAGGTCTGGTTTGGTCTTGGAACTAGGGGCAGTCCCAACCAGGGATACCAGAGATAATTAATCCTTTGTAAGTAGATAGACCAAATTAAGAACTAGATTCCAAACCCTGCGCCGCCCGCTGCGCGGGCGGCGCAGGGTCTTTGGGTTTTATGTTTATTGATGTCTACCTACTTACATGATTGGAAATAATTTTCCCGATCTGTGTGACTTTGATCGCTTGCGACTTTTTTCTAGCGTTTCCTGTTCGCGTTTCCTTGTTCGCGTTTTCTACCAGCGTTTTCTACTGGTATTTTCTACTGTCTAACCGAGCCATGAGTGCCTGCTGCATGGCCAGCGCGTGTGCCTGGCTGGCTGCCAGGATCACATAGCCGACCTGGTGCCGGTCGAGCGCCGCGCTATTGGTGATGACCACGCCCCAGCCATCGGGCTGAGGGTAGAGCAAATCGGCGATCGCCTCTGCCAGTTCCGTCCAGTTGCTCACAGCGGGGCAGGGTGTGCTGGTGCGGCTGAGCAGCGTGGCCGATCGCGCCCGATTTTCCCCTAGCAGCAGCTTTGCCAGTTCGTAGACATGCGTTCCCCCAGTGCGGCGGGCGTTCACTTCTAACAGATATAGGGTTCCCGCATCATCCACAATTCCATCGAGATCAAAGTGCCCAATATAGCCCATTGCCTGAAGCCGCCTGCCGATCGCCAGCGCCGCAGTGGTCAAGGCCTCGTACCAGGGCGCAACAGCCCAATCAGGGCTGACCAACTCTCCAGCGTAGGCTCCCGACGGCAACACCTGCTGGGCACAAACGGCAGCGAGATCGGGCGGCTCCGCCGGGTTCGCAGGCACGACGACTTCGGCCGAAGGCGACAGCCCCTGGGTGCTGGGAATCAGCGCTTCCACAATTAGCAAATCGCCGACGTAGTAAGGGTTTTGTCGAAGCGTAGCGTCGATCTCATCCCGACTGGGTATGGCGGCGGGACGAAACACCGTATGCCCAATGCCCAAAAAACCCATGCTGGCTTTGACAATACACGCTTGCCCGCGACGCAGAAACTGGTGGGCGATCGCCCCTGCTTCTTCCACACTGCGAGCGACGTAGCCTTCCGGCATCGCGTCGCCGCCCAGCCACGTCCCGACCAGCGTCCGAAAGCCCAGCTTGGTCTGCACGTAGTTTCGCAACCAGAGGTTTTCGGGCGTTGGGCTTTCGGGCAAATGCACCGTCAATCCATACTCTTCACGTAGCATTGCCGCCAGCTTTAACAACGCTGGCGTGGTGGCGTAGGGAACCAGTTGCACTGCGCCTGCATCGCCGACATATGCCAGCAATTGGTGCAGCAGTTCCGGTTCGCGCAAAATGTCCGCACAGATAGAGCCGGATGGACTTTGCGGATGGGCGTGCTGGAGCTGGGTATAGCCCAGCGTGTTGCGCAGATAGTCCAGGTGGGCAACTGGCGCTTCGGTAATCACCAGCTTGCGATCGCCCAGCCATAAGAGCGATCGCTCGTTTGCCACCCGAAACCCGCGAATCAGCACCTCCCGCCGCGCCAAATCCGGCTCTCGATCGAGCAAATAGCCATTTGCTTCCAGCGTATTGCCCAGAATAACCACCGGGAATGCGGGCTGGGGAACAGAAAGTGGGGACTGGTGTTCCAAAGAGCTTTTGGGACACCTGGTAGACGCACCTGGAAAATTGGGAGCCATAGGTTGGTTGGCAGAGAACCGCAAGATTAACAACAAAAGAATTCGGGGTATGTCTACCTATACCCCTTTAAGGCTTGGGCATCGTCCTAACCCCCAACCCCTAACCCCTTACTCTTCCATCGGCCGATTGCGCAGCTTGCGGGCTTTGACGACCAAATCCTGGAAAAAGTCAGTGTCTACAATTTCCTGTACCTGTTTCCGACGCTTGACCTGATCGATTTCGATCTTGAGATTGGCAACTTGCTGCTTGAGTGATTCTTCCCGTTGACGCACTTTGTTCACCATCAGTTCAAAGACACGGGCAAGGGTGGAAATTTCATCTTGGGTCGCGCTCTTACTCAGACGAGTCAAATCCTGGCCATAGTCGCCTTCTCCAATGCGCTCGGCAGCTTCCGTCAGCTGCTTGAGTGGATAAGACAAAATACCCGACAGCAAATACACCAGCCCAAACAGCGTGCCGTAGGTCGCCAGGAAGGATAGCAAAATGCGATCGCGCAACTGCTGCTGCACCTCAAACACATGGTCGGCCTCGATATCTGCGCCCAGCACTGCGACGATTTTGCCGCTGTCGTCGCGAATCGGTGTGTAGGCAGAAATCCAGCTTCCCCATTCATCGGTGTAGAGGTCGCGGTTGACCGTTATGCCTTCGGTAAACGCCCGCAGTGAGTAGGTCGAAGGCTTGTCAGCAGACAAAAACGGCAGGGCCCGCTCTGGCAAAAAGCGCCAGAGGGAATCGACCAGATACACGACTTCTAAATCGCTGCCTGTGGTTGCCGGCTCGCCGATGCGGCGGTTTTGTGCAGGCGTGCCCAGAATGAAGCTATAGGGATAGACGTTGGGTGAAATGCGGTGGGTGATTTCAAACCATTCCAACTGGTTGAGATAGCGCGGGTCGTCTGAAAAGCCTTCTGCATTACGGTTTCCAGATTTATAAAGCGCCAGTAGTTCCTCGGCGTCGATGCCGTCGGCGGTGCCCATTGCGGTACTTTCCAGGTCTTGCTTGAGGCGGGCGATCGCCTTTTCTGTCGAAAAGTTGTAAAACCACCAATACACCACCGCAAACACGGCGCTAAATACCAGCGTAAAGCCCATCAGCAGCTTCCAGCGCAGGCTCCAAAAGCGTTGTTTCTCGGCCAGCTTGGCGGCAGCGGCAGAGGAGGTAATCTGGCTCATGGCAACCTTTTGCATTAAAACTCCAGTTTATCCAGAACGCTCTTCCCTCGCTGACGACGCTTGAGTCGCCAGTTCAGCAGACTTTTGTCATAAACCGACCGCATCTGCAAAATCGCCCATAGTGACAGCAGCGCCATGCCCCCCGCCACGCCTAAATAGAGCAGGTGCGGCGGCAGGCGATCGCCCCCCCAGCGCCCTATAAACAAGATAATTCCCGTAATCAGCGCGCCGACGATACTGCCCAGCGAAACGACATAGCTGTCTAGTAATAAACTCACCCGACCCCGACGTTCTTCTGGCACCAGCCCCGCAAAGGCTTTGCGGGCAGTTTCATCAATGCTGTATTGCGGCAGCTTTTGCAGCGACAGTCCGGCGATCGCCCCACCCAGTCCCGGAGCCGCCAGCATCGTTGAGGCTCCCAGCAGACTGCTGATGGGCTGAATCAAAAATAAGTCCTTGAGGTTAAGGCTGGTGATCAGCCGCTGGGTGATGAAGGTTTGAATCCCTAGATAGGCAAAGGTGCGCCCCAGGGTAAACAGGCTGAGGAACGTCTGGTAAGCACCACTGTCGGCGATCGCCCCGCCCGAAACCGCATAAAATCGGTACTCCACAATCGTTTCGCTAACGATCATCGCCACGATCGAAATCATCAAATAGCGAAACGCCGGCACCTGACTCACAAACTGCAAGCCTTCCGTCAAGGCTTCGCGGATCGTCTCGGGCGACTGCTGCACCGGCCGCAGCTTAATCCGCTTCAGCCCAACTTCCAGCCCGACATACATCCCGAAATACAGCAGAATATTGAGCATCAGCAGTTCTTCGGGCTTGATTTGCAGATGCAAAAACAGCCCCGGCGACAGCGCCGTAATGCCGATGCCTGCGAGGCTGCCTGCAAACCCTAAGCTGGCCAACAGCGGGAACAGCCGCTTGCTCTGCGCCAGATCAAACACATCGCTAGACAACACCCAAAACGCCATAGGAAAGAAAATAAGCTGCTGATCAGATAGCAGATAAAACAGCCCATAGTTCAGCCAGCCGGGTGTTTTCAGCAAAAACATTAGCCGCAGCACCATAAACGACAGCGCCAAAATGGCGCTGATGCCACGCACCGTAGTCAATCGGTCGAAGCGATCGACCCACAGCGACTGCAAACCCGTCATCGCTACTGTAATCAGGCTGCTAATCACCAGCACCACCAAAAACTGGGACGGCCCCACATCGATCAGAAAATTGCTGAGGGAGGCGATTTCTGAGACCTTTTGAGCCAGGGCATTGGCAAACAGCGCAAAACCCAATGTCAGCACCAGTCCGGTCTCATCTGACCGCACGTTCAGGAATTGATTGACGTTCAAGGGCATGGGTATCTCAAACTTCTGGGATAATCCGACGAAAGTCAGCACCGATCAGATTTAGATCCGATTTAGATCGGATTTAGATCAGCGATGCAGCGCAGCAGTTGAGGCGCGATCGCCCATGTGCGCTCCCAACTATCCGGCATATTCACTTACAAGCTTCTGACAGCCTCCCCGCTGGCAGTCAGGATGTTGCTGCTGCTCGGCGGGGCGATCGAGGCTGGGGATGCGACCCTCAATTCGCAATCTGCTCTATTTCGTAGGTTTCCCGGAATCTCCGCTGGCTCACCAACCTGTGATCAGCTTTCGCTCATACCCGCGTATTGAAAAAACCGCCGGGTTTCCAGCAGCCGCCACAGCCCTGGATCAGTAAAGTCTGGCACCACCAGCACCGTCCCCAGAGCGCTCAACTGGTCAGCCCTGTGGGTAGAGGCAATGCCAACCGTGGGAATGCCTGCCCCCACCGCAGAACGAATGCCCGAGGGCGAATCTTCAAAGGCGATCGCCTCCTCCGGCAACACGCTCAGCCGCTCCAGCGCGGTTTGATAGGGCAGCGGATCGGGCTTGCCCCTGGGCAATTCGTCACCCAGCACCACCAATGGAAACAGCCGCTCCAAGTCAAGCGTTTTCACCATGAACTGGGCATTTTCTACGGGAGCATTGGACACGATCGCCCGCTGCAACTCTTGCTGCTGCATCCAGTTCAGCAGATCCCACAGGCCGGGCAATGGCTCCATCCCCGTTGCCCGTTCCCGAAACCGCGCCTCTTTGGTGGCACTTAGCTGCGCCCCTTCCTGCGGCGACAGGTGCGGCAGCAAATCGCGAACAATTTGCTCGTTGAGCCGCCCGCTAAAGCGCTTGTTATAAAACTCCAGGTCAATCTCCATGCCCAGCTCTGCCATCACCGCTTTCCAGGTCTGGTAATGCAGCGGGTCAGTGTTGGCGACAGTACCATCCAGGTCAAACAACAGCGCCTTCAGCATGGCAGAATTTCCCTTTATCGCCTCGATACTGCGTCTCTTCACCCGCAGTATGACAGAAAGAGGGGTTGGGGGTTAGGGG
>RFIF01000516.1 GCA_003695655.1 Cyanobacteria bacterium J069 | reverse complement strand
GTAAATTATCTGGCTCATATTTAGAGAACACTTCGTAAATCAACGAAGAACTGACCTGGAGCTGGCCTGCGGTTTTCTTGGATGAGGGATAACCCTTGAACACAAGTCCGGCGATTTGGGCGATGCCGCGAAACTTGCGCGCGGTCAGTTCCGACAAGTTGAGGCTGGCGCGAATGTCAGCTTCCAGACTTTCCAGACTAAAGAACTCCTCAGAAAACAGCTCGCGGAAAGGATAATCCTTCGGCGCAAGAATCTCAAAGCCGTAGTCGTTGACTGAAATAGTAAAAGTAGCCTGTTTTTGCCGCGCAAAGCGATAGCCCCACAGGAAGCCCAACCCCTCATGCACAAAGCGTCCTTCAAAGGGATAAACGTAGAGGTGCTGCCCTTCGCGAGTTTTGCAGGTTTCGATCAGCAGTTCGTTCGCGGCGGGCAAATGCGAGATCCGCTGCTGGGTAGACAAAATTGGTTTCAGACAGGTCAATTCCAGATTTAAAGTTTCATCCTGGCTATGTTCAATTTCGCGTCTGAGATGCGTACTCAGTGTATCCGAAATGGCGAGATTGCCGCCGCCCCAAGTGGGGGTGACGGTGGATTTTTTAGTGGTGCCTTTGACGTACACGATCATGTCTTTCATCTGAAAAAACTCAAGCTGGCGCCCTGCGAAAAAGAAGACATCGCCTTTTTGCAGCTTGGAGGCAAAGTTTTCCTCGATCGTGCCGATCTTGCGGCGATTAGTGTACTGAATTTGCAATGCCTGGTTGGATGTGATTGTTCCTACACCCATGCGATGCATCCGCGCAATTTGTGAGTCTGTTACGCGATACATTCTATCTTCCAGCACGACTTTTTGGTATCGCGGATAGGCGCTGAGGGATTTCCCACCCTTTTCAATAAAGTTGAGAATCCAGGTAAATTCGGCATCCGTTAAGTGTGCATAAGAGACGGTTTGACGTATGGCGTGCAGTGTGTCATCCAGCTTGAAACCATCGCCACAGGCCAGCGTCACCAAATGCTGGATCAGCACGTCATAGGGCTTTTGGAGCGATCGCCTCACCTCCAGATCCCCCTGTGCCAAGCCGTTGCGAAAGGCAGAGATTTCCAGTAGCTCCAGCGAGTTTGTGGGTAGGAAGAAGATTTCCGACGTGCCTTCCGGGACATGGGCCGATCGCCCGGCCCGTTGCAGCAGGCGAGCCAGATTTTTGGCGCTGCCAATTTGCACAACGCGCTCCACAGGCTGAAAGTCTACGCCCAAGTCCAGAGACGAGGTGCAAACGACCCACTTAATCTCGCCCGTTTTCACGGCCGCTTCGATCGCCTCTCGTTCCTGCACGTCGATAGAGCCGTGGTGGAGGGCAATGCGATCGCCCTCCTCTGGCAAGGCAAAGGTGAGCGCCTGATACCATTTTTCTGCCTGGGCGCGGGTGTTGGTAAAAATTAGCGTGGAGGTTTCAATATCCAGCGCATCTACGAGTTCCTGGAACATCCGCAAACCCAAATGCCCTGCCCAGGGAAAGCTGTCTACCGAGTCTGGCAAAATACTGCGGATGATCGTCTGTCGCGGGATATTAGCTTGAATAATCACAGGTTCAGCGCCCAGCCCCACGGCAACCTGAGCGGCTTCCTGCACATTGCCCAGCGTGGCCGAGACGGCCCAGGTTTGCAGGGACGGGCACAACTGGCGTAGCGCCGAGAGACAGAGTTCCGTCTGGGTGCCGCGTTTGGAGCTGAGCAGCTCATGCCATTCGTCTAAAACCACTGCCCGCAAGTTGCCAAACAGCGTCGCCGCCCCCCCATAGGACAGCATGAGAGAGAGTGATTCTGGCGTGGTGATCAGAATCTGTGGCATATTTTTGAGCTGGCGGGTTTTGCGGCTGGCGCTGGTGTCGCCCGTGCGCGATTCTACCCGCAGATCCCAGCCCATCTCCTCAATGGGGCGGCGAATGGATTGCTCGATGTCGCGGGAGAGCGATCGCAGCGGAGTCAGATACAGCAGTTGCAGACCGGGTTTCGGGTCGTGCAGCATGGCGGCGATCGCCCCCATCACCGCTGCATAGGTTTTACCCGATCCAGTGGGCACCTGGATCAGACCGCTGTGTCCCGCTAGAAATGCCTCCCAGGTTTCCTGCTGAAACGGCAGCGGCCGCCAGCCCTGGCGCTGAAACCAGTCGGTGATGGGCGCCAGGCTGAGCGACGCTGCTGTTTGGGCGGATGTTTTCACAAATGCAACAGGCTTACATGCTGAGGAATTGCGCTGGGAAATTTCGTTGGGAAACCGCGCTGAGCCATCTCTACTCGCAAACTCTCTACTCGCAAACCAGATCTACTCGCAAACTAGGCGGCGATCGCCTCTTCATAGGGCACAAATAGCTTCTTCTCTGCCCCGCAAATCGGGCATTTCCAATCATCGGGAATGGCCTCAAACGGCGTGCCCGCTGCAATGCCGGAATCCGGGTCGCCTTTCACAGGGTCGTAGATCATCGAACACTGGCGGCAGATCCACTTTTGGGTAGCAGGGTCGCTGCCTGCGGCCTTGGGCGCGGGCGCAATGCCGCTGAGTCCATTCAGCGCCTCGGTATACTGCTGAGCGTGGTGCTGCTCGATGGCGGTCAGGAAGCCGAAGTTGCAGGCGGCTTTGCGGAAATTCACGGCGTGTTCTGCCGACTCGGCAGCCTGGGCCGCAAACTCGGCCGCCGCGCCCGCATCGCGATCGCCCTTGGCCTGCGCCTCAAATTCGGGGTACATCGTGGTGTATTCGTAGGTTTCGCCCTCGATCGCCAGTTCCAGACAGCGGGCGGCGATCGCCTGCTTTTCCTCGTCGCTCAGCGCCGCTGGGTTATCCACCACCAGTTCTGGGTGCAGCAGGCGAAAATGGGCAAAGGCGTGTTCCGTTTCCTGGTTTGCCGTTTCTCGAAACAGCTTCGACAGATCGCCCATGCCGAGCTGGCGCGTCACTTCCGCGAAAAACAAATACTTGCGGTTCGCCATCGACTCGCCACCAAAAGCGGCTTCCAAATTCTTCGCGGTGTTGGAATTAGACAAATCCATCGGGTTCCCTCAAAAGATTAGGCTGAAATGTATGTTACTTGCGTGATTCGCGCTGATTGATCGGCTGATCATCAGTCAAAGAATAGCTGGTTTTAGGAAGTCCGTTAACCCTAAATCCTACCCCCACGCTCCATTGGAATGCACTGTGAAGAATAGGCCGTGAGCAAGGTGCGGCAACGGTTTTCCCAGAGTCCACCTCTGGCTACGCGGCCTGCGACTGCCCCAGCTCCGTCAGGAACTTCAGCGCTTTCACCATTGAGTCGGCGACGATTGTGGGCGACAGTTCATAGAATGCGGGCCAGGCCAAACCTTTGCGCTCGTCATAGCGGGCAGCATCTTCGGGGTGTTGCTCTAGCCAGGCAATGCGGACGGCGTGCCCGATGAACACATCCAGGACAATGTATTCCTCGACTTGCAGCTCAGGGTTGCGCTCGGCGATCGCCGCCAGCGCCATCAACGCTTCTACATTCACCTGGCGGTACTCCGGTGCCTGAATCTTGTTCAGCAGATGCTCTACGCGCAGGGCGAAGTTGGTTTCACCGGGAGTCATTTCCAGCAGCAGCTCGCTTTCCAGGCGGTTGCGCCGATCCAGCTTGTCGCCAATCACCAGCCCCTTACAGTGCTGCAACACGCGCCACACAGAGCGATAAAAATCCTTGGGCACCTTGGTCAGCGCCCCTTCCATCTGGCGCTTTTTGGCCCAGCCGCCGCTCGAAGGTTCCCCACCAGACGTGTCCTCGCTGAGGGATTCTCCGCCAGGCGATGCTGCCAGCGCCGGATCGATGGGCAGCGCCGCCCACTGGATATTTTGCTGCTGGCGAATGTGCAGCGACTCCTGCTGGAACAGAATGTCATTCAACTGCTCATATTCCAACAGCACCTTGTAGAGGCGCGTTTTCATCTCAAACGGGCTAAGCTGCATCAGGCGCTCGTAGGCTTCATCCTGGGTTAGCTGTAGCTCGCGCGCCAGCTCGCTAGTAATTAGCAAAATCAGATAGCCAACCCGCAGCGTCAGCACACCTTTGAAGAGGTGCGGGTCGGTTTTAATCAACATGCTGAGGTAGACGAGGATTTCTTGAGTAAGGGGGCGATCGCGTACGTCCTGCCGCACAAACTCCCGAATCTTGTCCATAATTTCAAACGTAGACATGGGGCTGGTTATCAGCGAATCTTCGCTATAGGACTTGCCCACAGCAATCTGCTTTTGCCGCACCAGGATATCCGTCACCGCATCCGACAGGTTCACGTCTACCTTGTCCAGCAGGCCCGCTGCCTGGCGAATGATCGCCCACAGTCGCAACTGGCTGGCCTTGGCGTAGACCTCGTTGAGCAGATCGGCAACCGTGAGCGGCCGCCCTGGCCCGCCATAGCCCGTGTCAAACGCCAGCCCCTCCAGCCGACTCAGCGCCTCCAAAACTTCAATCTGCTCGTAGAGGTTCTCCGAATGGCGCAACTGCTCCAGCAGACCGTTCACCTCCGTCTCACGCTCCAGGCGAAACTCTTCGGCGCTGTCGAGCGGATAGTTGCGGTCGGGGCGTAGCGTCAGGAAGTAGGGCGCGGGCAGCGCATCCATGACGGGCGCAGATTCAAACGAGAAATCGTGGATGAAGTCAAACCGTTCGGTGCCTGCCGTCCGCATCAGCTCCTGCAAGCGCCCCAGCGTGACGGGAATGCCGCCACAGTGCCCATCCCGCAACTCGCTAAACAGTTCCAGCAGCGGTTCCTGGTCGCGCAGCATGTCGTGGGTCAGCAGCAGCGTCAGGGTGGGGCGGCCCAGGCGGTTCCAGTGGCGCCAGATGTAAGCCACCTCGGCGCGAATCTGGGCCACCAGGATGTGGTAGTCCAGCGTTAGGTAAAACTGCTGCTGGTCAAGAAACGACGGCAAAAACACCATCGTTTCGCCCTTGATTTTGAAAATGCGCGAGGTGGTGAGGCTGCGCAGGCGGCGAATGGGGCGACCGCTCATTCCCAGTTTGTCGTTGCGCCCGATTTGGGTCAGCACGTCGGAAAGCTGGCCAGAAGTCCGTACCTGGGTGGGGTCGATTTGTTTGGGCGTTTGGGTGGCGATGCCAAAGGCTCCGAGCTGTGACTGGAGCGCTTCATCTTCTGCCAGCAGCGCAATTTGCACCAGCGGCTTGGGATGCTGACCTAGGCGCAGATGTTGCCCCAGGGGGTCGAGGTCGCCGGGGGCAATCAGCCTTTCCTGAATCAGCCGACCGAGAATATAGAGGCTCTGTGCCCAGACCAGCGGCAGGTTTTCGTTGGGCAGGCGGGTCTGGCTGGCGGGGTGTTCGCGTTCGAGGGCGATCGCCTCCTCCGGCACAAAATAAAGCTCCGGCAGCAGCTTCAGGCCGTCCTTTTCCACGCGCACGGCGTCCAGCTTCTGGCGATAGTCGTCTGCCTGGGCCGAGTCGCCGCGAAACAGCGCATCCAGATACAGGTAAGTGAAAAACAGCGGCCACTCGCACTCGATATGCTCAAATGCCTTCAGTTCCCACGGCTCATAGTGCAGCCGCGTCGGGTCTTCGATTACCGTCTGGTGGCCATCGCGCAGAAACCGCTTGCAGCCATAGCGGCCCTGGAGCTTCGTCACCACGTTGCTGCGGGTGCGCTCCACCAGGCTCAGGTCTTCTACAGCAAAGGCGGGATAGCCGATGACGCTGAGCACTGCCGCATCCACTTCCTTCGACGCCGACTCGCGCGGCAACAGCGACTCCAGCGTATTGCGGGCGCGAGCAATTTCATCCGGCAGGACGTGAATAATCGACGACTGGCTGCCCCGCACGCCAAACAGATCTAACCCGCTGATCGCTTCTAGCGCCGCCTTGGCCATGCCGACGGAACTCGCGTTCAATTCGGGATTGCCGTGGTTAATCTTGTTGCCGCGCTCCCAGATGCCGTAGTCGGGCGTGCGGTAGGCACGACCGATGTAATAGACGAGGTTCTGAATGAAGTTCACCTCATCCAGCGTGAAGATGATTTGCAGCCCTGAGGCCGTCATCTGCGCCAGCATCAGCAGGTAAATCGAGGTGGCGTCGATTTGCAGGTGTCCCCAGCCGTCATCGCCCACCACTGTATCGGCTGTGGACAGGTCGTATTTGGCGTGGAGTGCATCCAGCGGGTGCTGCGTCTGCTTAAACTTTTCGACCTTGGCGGCCTGGCGCATCATGGCAAACAGCAGACCGCGCATCAGCTTGACGACGCTCTGCTCTAGCTCATAGCAGCGTCCCCGGTCTTCGCCAATGCGGCGATAGGCCAGCGCCAGTCCCCATACGCAGAGAATGCTGTAGACATTGTCTCGCACCCAGGCATCGGTGTAGTTGCCGTGGGAATTAATCGCGGTGCTGGCGGGCAATAGCCCCGTGACGGGATGCTGACGCGCCAGAATGATCAGCTTGACCTCGTCGTAGTAGGCATTGAGCTGGGTCTGGAGATGGCGCAGCGCATCGAACGGAGACGCGCCAGAGGATGAAGATACTGGAGTGGACATAGCCGTAGTGTGAAGATTCGTAGCCCGCTCCATCTATTATTAAGCGTTTGTCCCAAACCATTAGCAGCAGAGCTAGCAGAACCAAAGAAAGTTCGGTGCTGAAACGGTCATCACAGGACGGGCGATCGCCTGGAATTCTGTAATTCCAGACAAAATGGGGATTAGAACGTGAGTAGCTGTCGTTAGTAGCTGTCTTCGCCCGCAATATTCGCCGTGTCGGCATCACCAGCCGGATTGCCCAAGCTAGAGATGCTTTGGGCGATCGCCGCCTCGCGAATCGCCTGCCAGTGACAGAACAAATCTAACCCGCTGAGGTTGGTATTGAGATAGTCGTGGACGGCGCGATCGAGTTCCTGCTGGGTTTGAGGAACGGGAATCTTGCACACAAAGTCTGCCATGAAAATCTCCTTGTCTAACTGCAAATTGCAAGGCGAGTGTTGCTCAGAACCGTGCCAATCCTAAGTTTTTGGATTGTCCAAAGCCCCTGGCCCATTCTGCCCCATTCTAGGCGCAGCGGCAGTAAATGGTGTCGAAGAATACAATTTGTGCCAATTTGTGTACCAGTTTGTTACGTTCTTTCTAGAAACGCAACACATTCTACATGGGGCGTTTGCGGAAAGAAATCGACGGGCTGGGCGCGGGTAAGGCGATAGGCGTCCCCAGCGCAGAGCCGCTTCAGGTCGCGGGCCAGCGTCGCCGGGTTGCAGCTCACGTAAACAATGCGGCGCGGTTCTAGCAGCAGCAGGGTTTCTAGCACTGAAGCATCACAGCCCTTGCGCGGCGGGTCGAGCAGCACCACATCCGGCTGCGCTTCCAGCTTGGGCAGCAGTTCCTCTACCGTGCCCGCCTGAAACATCACGTTGGCAATATCGTTTTGATAGGCATTCGTCCAGGCTTGCTGGATGGAGTCGGGATGTAGCTCAATGCCGATCGCCTGCTTGACCTGCTTGGCCAGCGGCAGTGTAAAGGTGCCAATGCCACAGTAGGCATCGACGAAAACTTCGTCACCCTGGAGGTTGAGTTCAGTGGCGATCGCCGCCAGCATGACCTCCGCCTGCTCCGTGTTCACCTGAAAAAACGTCGTCGGCTGAATCTGAAACTCTAACCCCGCAAAGACTTCCCGCAGATAATTCCGTCCGGCAATGCAGCGCGTCTCTGCGCCAAAAATCACGTTCGTCTGCGCCGGGTTCAGGTTCAGCGCCACGCCCACCAAGTCAGGATAGCGCTGGAGCCACGCCTCGGCCTGTTCCGCCAGCCCCACCAGCCCCGTCTCGGCGCTCACCAGCGTCAGCAGCATTTCCCCCGTGTGTCGCCCAATCCGCAGCCCCAGATGGCGCAGCTTGCCCCGGTGCTGCCGCTCGTCATAGATGCTCCAGCCCTGCGTTTGGATGTCTTGCTTGACCTCCGCCAGCAGCGGGTTCAGCCGCGCATCCTGAATCGGGCACTGGTTCAGATTCACCAACTGATGGCTGCCCTTTTGGTAATAGCCCGCGCGGACTTGACCAGATTCGCCCCGGTCGAGCGGGTAGGTGGCCTTGTTGCGGTAGTTGAGGGAGAGCGACAAAGAGGAGGAGGGGGAG
>RFIF01000515.1 GCA_003695655.1 Cyanobacteria bacterium J069 | reverse complement strand
GTTAGGGGTCAGGGGTTAGGGGTTAGGGGTTAGGGCTGAAATGCTGGCTGTGGTGAGATGACATTTGCCCAGCCAACCCTAAATCTAGTAGCCCGAAAAGTGCGCTGACGGCGAGCGGTATTGAAAAAACTTAAAACAAGTCGGAGAATTCGTCGAGGGTGAAGGCGTTTGCGGGCGGCGGCTGGGGCGGATCGGCCGAGAGGGAAAGACCCAAATCGGGGGCGATCGCCTTGCCGCTTGAGGTGCCCTCCCAGTTCACCGAGGTAAAAAACTGGCGCACCGTCAGCATCAGGCTCAGCGGGCCGTCGCTGGTGCTGGCGTCCCGGCGCACCTGTTCCACTTCCGGCGGGTTGTCGTCCCAGTTGATGCTGCCAAAAAAGCTGTGCGTCGTCTGGTGAAGCCACGCCTGAGGCGGCGCAGCAGGACTGGCTTGCGGCTTGCTAAAGCCGTTGCGTTGCATCAAGGCAGTGTCGATCATTTCAGCCGATCTCCTGAACGCAGCCGTTTCTCGATGTCTCGTGCTGTTGCACCCTCATTCATCCAGAAGGTGGCCGCATCAATGCGGTCTTGCCCACCCAGCAGAAACTTGCAGTAGGTTTCGCCCATGGAATAGCACTGAATCTCAATGCAGCTCAACTGCTTTTTCACCAGCTCCGTAAAAAAGCCCGCAAACAGACCGGCATAGAGATAGCAGACCGGCTTGCCCACGTCGCCCAGGGTGCGCGCCACCGCTGAGTCAAAAACGTTGATAAACATGAACCCTTGTTTGCGATCGCCCATGTCTACTTCCCAGCGGCCCCAGCCCTGCGAAGTAAACGGCCACCACCAGGTTTCCAGCAAAAACAGCAGATTGGTCTGGCGAATGTTGCGGTCAAACTCTTTTTCAAACCACTTTTCAAAGAAGAAAGCGTCCTTTTGTCCCCACTCGCAGCCAATGGTATACATCGTTGCGGCAGAGGCGTCGCCCACCTCTTCCTCTAGCCCTTCCACCAGCCCAATGATGAAATCCTCGGTGGTGAGCAAGTTTTGGCTGCCGTTCCAGTCAGTAATCGTGCCCTTGTCAGGGTCAAACTGGAAAAAATCGCGAAAGCCGTAGTGATTGTGTTTCTTGGGGTTTCGCAGTTTGGTTTGATTCTGAATCGCGTTCACCATGGACTTGTCTCAATGAAGGTGGGCTAAATGAAGGCGGGCTAAATGAAGGTGGGCTAAAACAAGAAGGGTTGAGAGATTAAAAAGCAGCAGGGCGATCGAGATTTGCCAGAGCAGTTGAAGAGACTTGAAGTGGGAAACACAGCGTTTTATAGAGCTTATAGAGCGTTACCGAGCGCTTTATAGACTGCTTTGGGGCAGACCGCTACCTTAACTGGATTTAACAGATCTGACTGAACAAACCCATTGCCTCGCCAGCACCCGAGAACCATCGCCAGGCACTGCACCTTAGTTAAAAGAGAGCAGCTCTCATCAGACGCGGTTAGGGGCTGCTAGTAGCTGTTAGTAGCTGTTAGTAGCTGTTAGTAAAAGTTATACAGCGTCCCGATTTTATTTTTGAATTGTAATGTTGATTTTTGAATTGTAATGTTGTGTGTGGAATGGTGCAGTTCTGGTTCGCTTTTGGCGACCTCGTTTTGCTTCAGCGCTTCGATTTGCTGAGCTTAATGTTCCCACCGAAGACTGGAAATAACGAGGGCGATCGCCTCTGGGTGTAGATTTTTGTGAAGTCTAGTCTGGCGCTTTTGGCGGCGCTGTCCGTTTGGGCTGACGAGATGCCGCGTCTTCCATGCCCAAAGCCTGCTCCGCAGTTTCAGCGTCGTCGCGGGTGGCTTCGAGATTGGGGCTGGGATGATCTTCATGCTCATGAGAGCTGCGGAAAAGCTGTTGCGGCATCCCGATATCAATATCATTTTTCTCAAAGGCAATCCGCACCCGCAGCCGAAACTCTCGTCCCACAGCAAACTGCTGCATCGGCTGCGTATCCAGCCAGACGCGAATTGCAATGCCCTCATGAGACAGCGTTTCCACCCCTAGCACCTGCGGCGGATTGTAAAACTTGTCGCGCCACTGGGGGTCTTCATACAGGCCCTGCGCCACATTGCGAATTACCGACAGCACTTCTTCGATCTGGCTGTCATAGGCAACGGTAATCAGCAAATCCACCCGCGACCAGAGGCGGGTCTGGTTTTCCACCCGGTCAATCATGCTGTTGGGAATTGTGATCAGGCGGCCGTCGCCGTTGCGGAGCTGGGTGACGCGCAGATTCATGTTTTCCACCAGACCTGAGGAGTTGCCAATGGTGACGACATCCCCGATGGCGTACTGGTCTTCGGAAATAATCAGAAACCCGTTGACCAAATCGCGAATCAGGTTTTGGGACGCCAGCGACGCCGCAAAGGCCAGCACCGCCCCAAAGGTCAACACAGAACCCACTGGCAGCCCCAGCACGCTAAATGCCCAGCCCAGCCCCAGCAGATAGAGCAGAAACGTCTTCAGCCCCTTGATCGCAGTGACGATGGTAGAAATGCGGAGCGATCGCCGCTGCACTTCTTCAAACGTGAACAGGTCATTTTCCTGCCACGCCTTCGACAGGCTATTAATCAGCAAATCACCAAAGCGATTCAACAGTCCTACCAAAAACCAGATAATCAGCAATCGCAGCGGTTTCAACCAGATCGACTCTGTTAGAGTGCGGGTGCCCGGAAACTGCGACACAATCAGCACCACACCGCCCAGCCAGATCAGAATCTGTCCCCAAAAAGCAAACCATTGCAGAAAAGACACCACGCTGAGCCGCCGATCCAGCGTGAAGCTGCGCCGCAGAGCGTCTAGCCAAGAGTGCGAAGCATTGGGCGACTTTTGCACTGGGGGTGGGCTAGGCGGCGGCGACGAAGAAGGGCGGGACAGATCGGGCGATCGCCCTTCCCGCGCCCGGTGGTCAGCCAAGGTGCCCGGCGAGTTTGGCGGCGAGTTTGGCTGAATGCCTGAATTCACCCCGCCCGAATTCACCCTGCCCAAATTTATATAGCGGGCCGCCATCGCCGCCGCGTCATTCGCTGGCGACACAAACGTATCCTCACCCGTCGTGGCCACTGATGCTGCATACGTCACATCCGCCCGCATTGCGGTCTTCGCGGCCTTGTGGCGAGCTTGCAGGCGGTGGCGACGGCGCTGCAACCAGCGCTGCACCAGCCACAGCAAAAAGCTCGACACCAGCATCAACAGGGCGATCGCCTGGGCCACGCGAACTTGCCGTTTCAGCGCTTCGGGCTGGCGCATTTGGAGTGCTGCGGTCAGCTCGCGCTGCAAAATCTGCTGCCACTCCTCCGCCAACTGTGACATGGGGCGACGGTGGAACTGGGCATCTAGCGGCGTCACTGTTAGCAGCGGCTCCGGTGAGGCAGTCGCGTCGCGCACCGTCAACACGATTCCGCCTGGCAACTCGTCAATTTCCACTCGCAGCGTTTCCGGGTCAAGCGTGGGACGCTGCCACAGCCATGCCAGCCCAGCGCTAACTTGCTCCGACGGGTTGCCCGCAATCACCCATTTCAAATTAGACTGAATCGTCGAGATCCGGTCCTCCACTGGCACCAGATCATCCGGACTGCTGCGATCGCGCACCGTCAGCGATGTAACGGCAAACAGCGGCCGCCCCTCAAACCGCACCATGCCCCACTCCAAATTTCCCACCCGCTCTACCGAAGCTGGCGGGCGCGTAGGGTCGAAAGTATTGGTAGGCAACGATACCTGGGCGATCGCCTGAGAAAAGCTACCAAAGCCGATCGCCAGCGCCAGACTCAGCAGCGTTGCCAGTCCTAGCAAAATTGCCCGACGCGAGTGGCATCGGGCTGATAAAAACTGGCGATCGCGATCAGTTCTAGATCCCTGCATGGGCCAGCGCTGCTGCTGGACAGACGGCTGCAATCCTAGCCGCCAATCCGCAACAGTTCCACGTCAAACACCAGCGTTGCATTGGGAGGGATGACGCCGCCAGCACCCCTTGCGCCATAGCCCAGATCCGGAGGAATAATCAGTTGGCGGCGACCGCCCACGCGCATCGTGCTCAGACCTTCATCCCAGCCGCGAATCACCTGACCCACGCCCAGCCGAAACGAGAAAGGCTGATTGCGATCGCGCGAACTGTCAAACTTAGTGCCGTCTTCTAGCGTGCCCGTGTAGTGAACAATCACGGTTTGCCCAGACTGGGGTTGTGCGCCCGTGCCTTCCACCAGTTCCACATACTTCAAGCCCGACTCGGTCGTCACAACCGCTTCGTTATTTTCCAAAGGTGTCGTCACAGCGTCTTCTCCTGGGGTGATAAGGTCAGCCGCGCCCGCCTCCGCCAGCAGAACGGTTTTGGCGATCGCTGCGGTCGAGGCAACTGGCGCTGCGGTAATTGATGCCGGGGCAGCCGAGTCGGGCGGCTGAGCAGAAGCGGCGATCGCCTCCTGCCGCGAACCCGTAAACTGCGCCACCAGCAGCACCACACAGCACAGCACCATGACCCCAAAACTGATCAAAATTTCTCGCATAGAACCCTTCCGCAGCAGGATTACCAAACTAGCCACTCCCCAGTGTATACCCATCGCGGATCAGGGGTCAGGAGTTAGAGGTCAGAGATCCGGGAGTCAGAAGCCAGAGATCAGAGGGCGCTGTGACAAGGTTCAAGGACACACCTGAAACCTGGAACCTGTGAAACCTGAAACCTAAAACCTGAAACCTGCCTACCGCCAGAGCTTGTTTTCCAGATCGCGCACCTGCCGCTCCAGCCGATCCAGCCGCCCCCGCAACTCGTCCATTTCGTTTTGCCGAGGCACACCAAGATCCTGCAACACCTGACGCATCTGCCGCTGCATCTGCACCTCAAAATTGCCCTGCTCCGATTTAAGCTGCTGCATCAGGTCATTCAGCAACCCATTGGCCTGCTCCGGATTTAGCCGACCATCCCGCACCCACTGATCGCCAACTTCCTTGAGCTTCTCTGCCACTAGAGAGGTGGTGCCAATGCCAAGCATGAGTAATTGTTGTAGCAAGTTGTTATTGTCCATAGATCCCAGGGGTGCAAAAAATGCAAAACAGTAAACAGCGTCAGAGAAATCGTGAAAAGAAACTGGAAAAAACCAAATCGGCCACAAGTCCCCACCTCTCTGTTCCGTTTCATTCTGTCAAATTTGGCGAGGCAAATGGGTGGGGTTAGCCTCCTAAACTGTTCAGGAATACCGCCCGCAGAGTAGACTTCTGGTGTCAATCCTGCCATGTCTCTGCCTGGAAGTGGTTTACATCATTCAAAAGAGGACTTTCCGCAGTTCTCAGACCAGCAGCCCAAGAGAGCCTTTGTGTTACATCTGTGTTACATCTGCGTCACATTCGTGTCACATCTGCGTTACGCCTGCATCACCGTTACGCCTGCATCACATTGAGATGTCGTAGGGGCTTGTCCTGTTGGGTCAAGTATCAGTCGAAAAGCTTCAGCCGAACAAAAGCTTCAGCCGAACAGTTTAGTCAAAGAGTTTAGTTGAAAAAAGAGGTCAGAGTGGTTATCGAATGGTTGCGATTTGAAGTAGCGCCTGAAGCAAGGGAGCGGTTTGTGCAGCAGGATGCTGAAATTTGGACAACAGCGCTCTCAAAATATGGCGGTTTTTTAGGCAAAGAAGTCTGGATCAGCCCCGATAATCCGAGCGAAGTGGTTACAGTCGTTCACTGGGAAAGCTTTGACCAGTGGTATTCCATTCCTCCCGACAGCTTGCAAGCCGTCGAGGCCCGCTTTGCCCAAGCCATGGGCGAGGGAACCTATCAGTTGCTAGAGTCAAAAGCATATCAAGTCCGCAAGTTTGCCCAATCGCCCGTCTGTGAAGGTGCAGTTTAAGCAGAGTTGGGATTAGCGGAGATTAGAGGGAATCAACACGGATTAGAGAGGTTGTTGATCTGCTATGCCAGAGTGCCCCCAGTGCCGTCAATCTGTGGATGCGCGGGCGATCGCCTGTCCCCATTGCCGCACCCCGCTAAAAGCCTTCGGGCATCCGGGCGTGCCGCTCTATCGGGCAGAGGGCGAAGCCGCACTGTGCGAAACCTGCCTCTATCATCACGACGACTCCTGCAACTATCCCCAGCGCCCCCACGCCCGCGACTGCACCCTATACACCAACCAGGCTCGCCAGCCCGACAGCCCCATCTATCGCCCCAGCCCCAGCAGCCTGATGAAAGCCTGGTTGCAGCGGCATCTAGTATGGGTATTGCTGGGGGCGCTGCTGCTGGTCAGCCTGCTGCTGGCGCTGCGGGGCTAGGGGCTGTCATCAATTGTTGGCGAAACCTTAGGTTTTTTTAGAGGTTTCAGCCTCTAGCCTGGTTTGTTTGGGCAGGCGCGATAGTGCTGATTCCTCAAGGGTTCTGAGGTAAATGGATGACGCGCCTTAGGGTAGCACCGTAATCTCGCCCACCATGCCCGCTTCTGTATGCCCGGCAATCACGCAGCGCAGGCTGTAGGTTCCGGGTCTTTGCGGCACGAACACCCACTCCGCCACGGCTCCCGGCTTCAGCTCCAGCTCGTGGATTGCGCCCTTAATTTCCACATTGCCCGCTTCCACCTTTTGCGTCCACACGCTATCGGCAAAATCTTTGGCGGTGAAATAGTGCTTTTGGGAGCTGGGATTATCGAGCACCAGCTTATACTTACGTCCCGCCGTAAACTTCAGATGATCGGGCGCAAATGTCAGCGCCTCCGACGCATCGCCCAAGTGAATTGGCACCTCAGTAACTAGCCCCACATTGGCCGGGCTGGCGATCGCCCGTGCTTGCGGCGTCAGCACCCCCAGCCACAGCACTATGCTCAGCAAAACTGACCACAGCGCTCGACTCCAGCCCCGCCTAATATCCAATTCGCCCATCATGCCCATTCTCCTTCACAGCGCAATCGTTAAATTTCCTGCATAAATCGCCAGTGAATCGTTTCCGCGTTTTAGCCAGCGCAAATGCAGCAAATCCATATTCTTAACTTTATTCACAGCAGGCGTCATTCTCAAATTAAATCTGTGCTGCTTCATGATTTGCAGCACTAGCAGGTAAGATGTTCTCGCCTGGATCACGAGCATGACTCAGCATTCTTCAAACCCATTACAGCCAGCATCCCACCCGCAATCCTTTCCCTATGGCAGCCAAAATTCCCGTCACGATCATTACCGGATTCCTCGGCAGCGGCAAAACCACGCTGATTCGCCATCTCTTGCAACACAACCAGGGACGGCGCATTGCGGTGCTGGTCAACGAATTTGGCGAACTGGGCATCGACGGCGAGTTGCTGCGCGACTGCCAGGTGTGCGATGAAGAAACCGAGCAAGAGGCGATCGCCTCAAGCGCGGCAAACGCCGCACCCGCCACCAATATTGTGGAATTGACCAACGGCTGCCTCTGCTGCACTGTCCAGGAAGAATTTTTGCCCACCATGCAGGAATTGCTAAAGCGGCGCGACAGCCTCGACCACATCCTGATTGAAACGTCGGGACTGGCGCTGCCCAAGCCGCTGGTGCAGGCGTTTCGCTGGCCCGAAATTCGCAATGCTGCAACGGTGGACGGCGTGGTGACGGTGGTAGACTGCGAAGCCGTTTCGACCGGCGCACTGGCCCACGACCCCGCCGCCGTGGCAGCGCAGCGGCAAGCCGACCCCAGCCTCGACCATGAAACGCCATTAGAAGAACTGTTTGAAGACCAGTTGGCCTGCGCCGATTTGGTGGTGCTCAACAAGACTGATCTCGTCAGCGCCGATTCGGTGCATCAGGTCATCGGCCGGGTGCAGGCGGAGCTGTCCCGTGCCGTCAAGCTGGTGCAGAGCGATCGCGGTCAGTTGGCAGCCGACCTGCTGTTGGGCTTTAATGCCGCCGTGGAAGACAATCTGGAAAGCCGCCCCAGCCACCACGACCACGAAGCCGAGCACGACCATGATGATGAGATCGACTCCACCCACGTCATTTTGAACCGCGATTTTGACCCCGAGGCACTGCGGCGATCGCTGGAAGCCCTGGTGCAAGAGCAAGAAATCTACCGGATCAAAGGCTTCGTTGCCGTCCCCCAAAAAACCATGCGGATGGTGATGCAGGGCGTCGGCAGTCGGTTTGAGCAGTTCTACGATCGCCCGTGGCGACCCGACGAATCTCGGCAGACGCGGCTTGTGTTCATTGGCCGCGCTGTGGATGCGGAGGCGATCGCCCAGCGCCTGTCCAGTCTCTAGAAACTGTCCAGAGTGATCGTTAAAGTCGCCTCTGGGAGAGCGAAGTCGGCCATCGCCAACCCCAGGGTTTAGCCCTTAGCTCGCAAGGGCAGGTGTGTTCGCAAAGGCGCGGCTTGCAGCCGCCCGCATTTAATCTCTAAACCCAGACTACACAAAGTCGCTCAGGCTGAGGTTTTTGACATCCACACCCGTCAGCTCCGCCAGCACATCAGCACCGTAGCGAATCACCACATTGGCTCCCTTTTGCCGCAGCTTCAGCCCTTCAACCGCCACATTGCCCAAAACCGTGAGCGCGTCGATGCCGCTGCGATAGTCGGTAATCGTGGCGTGCCCCTTGCCCGTTGCCAGCGCGAAGATGTCTGACCCCGCGCCGCCCGTCAGCACCGCCTTGCCCAACCCACCAAACAGCACATCGCCGCCCGCACCGCCCAGCAGCGCATCGTTGCCTGCACCGCCCAGCAGAATATCGGCCCCACCCAGTCCCAGCAGGCGATCGCTGCCGCCGCCGCCGCTCAAAATATTGCTGACATTACGCCCTTTGAGCAGATTCGCCGTGCGATCGCCCGTCAAAAGTTGATCAACCCCAGTGGAAAAATCATCGAAGATATCGCCCACAATTGAGCGCACGCGATTCGCCAGCTTGCCCAGATCATCCGCATTCTCAAAATCGTCAAGGCTGTCGAAATAATCAAACAGATCTTCTATATCGACCGTCCCCAGCACGCGGTCTAAATCTTGAAACAGTCGATTCAGGCTGACATCACCCAAGACATCCTTTAACAACTCGTCAAAATTAATCTTTGACAAGTCTGCTCCGCCCACCAAATCATCAATATCTTCGACCAATTTTGACAGATTAAAGTCTTTTGAGAAGGTGTCAATCGTGCGATCTAGTTCATCCAGCAGATCGTCAGTCCAGGCTTCCAGACTAATATTGCCAAACACCTGACCCAGATTGATTTTGGATAGATCCAAATCACCCAAGAAATCGGCAACGCTTTGAGACAAGTCGCTGTCTAGCAATGCATTTACGATTCCAGTTGTCACTCGATTGAAGCGGTTAGCCATAACCTATCTAAAAGAGAAAATGAACTTTTTGATGATCAGCGACTGCCACATGTAGTGCCACGTGTAGTAGACAGCAGGTCAAACAGCGCGTCTGAACTGGGAACCTGACGCAATCCAACGGCAAAAGGTTTCAGTGAGAGGCTGAAGGGTTTCAGCGAGAGGCTGATCTGGAAAAGGTTTTTGCGTTTCCAAAAGATAGATTAAACCATCCAAACTCGCCTATAAGATAACACAAATATCGTGTCCGACATCTGACGCCGAACACGATACTCATTGAAGTTTTTAATATTTACAAACCGGTTGCAACCTGCAAACTTCTGCTCAGTTGTTGGAACTATTGATGTTAGAACTATTGATGTTAGAACTATTGATGTTAGAACTATTGATAGCAGCGCTCATTCTTGAGTACGAGAAAACACTGAGGTCGGCATAGACTTACTATCAAGCCAGGACAAGGCATCTGCTTCCGAAATAAAGCTTTCCGTGCGATCGCCAAGCGGATCATAAACATGCCAAACTTGTTCGCCATTGCGCAATCGCTCCACAGAGACTTTGATCTCATCTCTGGCAATTAGCATCCGGGCGATCGCCCCAAAGACGCCGTTAAATAATGCCGTTATCCCATGCGTTTTGCTGGCTTGTTCAAGGTTCGTAATTTGCTGCGAAGAGAGGCTTTGCGTGTTCATTTATGCGCTCCAATATTGTTCGAGAGTGAATTAAATATGCAGAGGGTATGTTGGGGGGAGATATGCGCTTCGCATAAGCCCATGGCTCATACCTGGCGATTGATTTAAGACCCTTCAGCAGTCGGCTGCTGATGACTCTTAGAATAGGCGATCGCCCTGAGTCTGTCGTTATAGAAAAGTTCAGGAGTTTTGCAGGGTTAGCCTATAAAAGTTAAACAACTTGCTATCGGCTTTTTTCAAAATTAAGGTATAAACAGCAGCGCCCCATCGGCCGTAATGCACAACCGATGAGGCACAGAGAGAATTTGAGAAAAGTTCAGAAAAGTTAAAGAGAAGACGCTCTCCAACTCCAGCATCTTTGACCGCAGCGTGCTGATTGAGAATCAGGCCAACCTAAGGCGTTGTGGCAGGAGTCGGTGTATCTAAAAAGCGGATATCGAGGCGATCGCCCACCCGCAAGCCCAGTTCCGCCGCGCGTCCGCCCGCCAGTTCAATCACCTGATTCACCCGCACACGCGGCCCATAAACCGGACAAGGGCTGCTCTCGCAAGGCGGCGCACTCACCACAATATCTTTCACCTCGCCGTCTAGCATAAACACCATATCCAGCGGAATCAGCGTATCCTGCATCCAAAACTGCACCGGCCGAGCAAACTCAAACGCAAACAGCATTCCTCGGTCAGGCGGCAATTCCGTGCGATACATCAGCCCCATTGCCTGCTCTTGCGGCGTGCGGGCCACCTCCAACTGAATCTGCTCACTGCCAATCTCGACCGTCGCAGAAATCGGCAAGCGCTGGGATCGATCGGGCTGCGCCGCCGACACCTGCCCCGACCCAGCCCCAGGCGCAGACACCCCGCCCTCCGACACATTGGGACTACAGCCCAGCAGCAGCACGCTCAGCCCCAGCGCACTCAGACATCCAAACGCCCGGATCGACCGCTGCTTTATCCGCAGACTCGATTGCTTCAGCACACCACTCAACTCACTACGATTCTCGCAACACATATCCCACTCCTCGCACCGTTTGAATCAGTCGCTTCTCGCCCTCATTCTCAATCTTGAGCCGCAGATAGCGTACATACACCTCAATCACGTTGGACTCGCCCATAAAGTCGTAGCCCCAAACATTTTCCAAAATCTGTTCCCGCGTTAGCACCTCTCGCGGATGCTCCATCAGATACTTCAGTAGCTCAAACTCCTTCATCGTCAGGCCAATGACGCGATCTTGCCGCAGGGCACAGCGGGCCGAGAGATCTAGCACCAGATCGGCAAACCGCAATTGCTCACTACTCGACACATCTGGCTTGAGATAAAGCTGCACCAGTCGCAAAAAATCATCGCTGCGATAGGGCTTTAGAAAATAATCATCGGCCCCCGCCTCCAAACAAGCCACCCGGTCATCCACCAGATCTCGCGCCATTAGCAACACCACCGGCACCCGTGCACCGCCCGCCCGCAACTGTTGACACAGCGACAGCCCCGACTCGCCACCTAGCATCCGGTCAATCACAATCAGCGAAGGCTGAAATTCGGCAGCTTGGCGCATTCCAGTCGCATAATCGTGGGCTACAGAGGTTTCATAGCCCGACTCACGCAGATCATTGCTGAGGCTGTGAGCCAAAATTTCATCCGACTCTACTAACAAGACGCGGGTATTAGAAGTTTGAGCCATATGTTTGGGTCATATTTTAGAGAGCACCTAGCCGCACAGATCGTGCTGATAAGTGTTAGTACCTATCAAGGGGGCAGTGATTCTCATCCGTTTTAGCATGTGAGGAGAATGGTTGGTGCGTTTAGTATCATTTCTGAGAAAACAGGCTCCAAGCAAACATGCCAAACTTTTAGCTTGGGATCTCAGAGGTTAGGGGGTGGGGATCAGGGGATAGGGATCAGAGGGTAGGGATCAGGTTTGAAGCCTTGGTTATATTAAGCTTTGCTGCTTCCGATTTGTGCCGTTTTTTTACTTGGCGCTGTATCTGGTGTTTTGATCTGGTATTTCGCTGTCTCTAATCATTTGTCTCTAATCATTTATTGTCATTGTCTTCTACGCCAGCCTGGCGGGTGAGCGAGTCTGGCGGGCGGCGATGGATATGGATGGATATGACTGTTTATTTATGACTGTTTATTAAAGAAGCAAAATAATGCGAAGCAATCTTGGGGAGGACGCAGTGCGACTGTTTAAGACTATTGCAGGACTCCGTTCCTATCTCAATTTGCGTCGTTTGGAGTCGGGAGTGGGAGCTGCGGCCGGATTGTCAGAGGGGCGATCGCTCGGGCTAGTGCCCACCATGGGCGCACTCCACGACGGGCACCTTAGCCTCATGCACCGCGCCCGCCAGGAAAATGCCCTAGTGGTCGTGAGTATTTTCGTTAACCCGCTGCAATTTGGCCCCCAGGAGGATTTCCACCAGTATCCCAAGACGCTAGAGCAAGACAGACGCTTATGTGAAGCGGCGGGCGTGGACGCAATTTTTGCCCCGGCCATCGAGGAACTCTATGGCCGACGCAACGAGTCGAGACAGGATATACTGACGCAGGTGATGCCGCCGCGCTCGATGATGGCGGTGCTGTGCGGGCCACATCGGCCGGGGCACTTTGAAGGTGTGGCGACAGTGGTGTCTAAGCTGCTCAACATTGTGCAGCCTGACCGCGCCTATTTTGGGCAAAAAGACGCCCAGCAACTGGCGATTTTGCGGCGGATGGTGGCAGATCTCAATTTGCCAGTTGATTTGGTTGCCTGCCCGACAGTGCGCGAAGCCAGTGGGCTGGCGCTGAGTTCGCGCAATCAGTATCTATCGCCAACAGAGCGATCGCAGGCCGCTAGTCTCTATCGCAGCCTGCATCGGGCTGAACAGGCATTTCGCCAGGGCATTCGCAACAGTCAGGAGTTAATTGCAATTGTGAAGGAAGAGTTATCAACCGTCTCAGCAGTACGGCCACAGTATGTGGAGCTGGTGCATCCAGAGACCATGGTGCCACTGGCAGAGGTGGAGGAGCGTGGACTGGTGGCGATCGCCGCCCACCTGGGCAACACCCGTCTGATTGACAACGTGGTGCTGAATGCCCGCAAGCCGATTATTGCGATCGACGGCCCCGCCGGAGCCGGAAAATCCACCGTTGCTCGTCGCGTCGCCGCAGAGCTGGGCTTGCTCTATCTCGACACTGGCGCGATGTATCGGGCGGTCACCTGGCTGGTGCAGCAATCTGGCATGGACTTGTCGGATGAAGCAGCGATCGCCGAACTGGTGAGCCAGAGCGAGATCGAACTAGTGCAGGAAGTCGAGAGTGATGAATTAGAGAGTGATGCGAGGGCGGAGCGCTACCCCAACACCCCAACACCCCGACACTCTAGTACTCCATCGCCGCTAACGGTCTTGATCAACGGCCAGGACGTGACCCGCGCAATTCGGACGCCAGAGGTGACGGCGCAGGTATCGGCGATCGCGGCTCAAGCGGAAGTTCGCAAGGCGCTGGTGCAGCAGCAGCACGAATATGGTCGGCGCGGCGGCGTGGTGATGGACGGGCGCGACATTGGCACCCAGGTCTTTCCCGATGCCGAACTCAAAATTTTCCTGACGGCTTCGGTGCGAGAGCGAGCCCGCCGCCGCCAGCTTGATCTGAAGGAGCAGGGACAGGCGGCGATCGCCCTGGAAATTCTAGAAAAATCTATCTTTGAGCGCGATCAAAAAGACAGCAGCCGTACCATTTCTCCCCTCCGCAAGGCCGCCGACGCAATTGAGCTAGTGACCGACGGGCTAACGATTGAGGCAGTAGTCGATCGCATTATCAGCCTCTATCGGGAGCGCCTGTCTACGGCTCCGTTGCCACTCAGCAACTCGCTTTAAAGACCAAATCCTCTTAAAAAAAATCCTCAAACTTGGGGCTGCCAACTGCTGCGACAGCTCAGGGTTTGAGGATTTACAATTTCTAGAACTCCAGAGCGTCTAGAATTCCAAACCAGTGACCCGAAATCTAGCCAGGGGGCAGGAGACGAGAGCCAGAAAGCAGACCTTTAACCGTTGCCGCATCAAGTTCTCGGCTTGGCGATCGTCTTAGCCCTTCTGTCTCCTAACCATCCGATCTAGCGCTGCAAAATTTGGATTAGTCGATCGAAATCGACTGGGGGCCGCTGCCGTTGCTGCTAGAACTGCTTGACACAGTGTCACCATAGGCAGAACCGCTGCCACCCTGCTGATTCAGCCAGCTCTTGACCGGGTCATCGTTAAGATCTAACCGAAAAAGCCCAGAAAAGAACCCTCCCAGAAACGCAATGGGGTGGCTGGCTATTTCTTGCACGACGGGCGTTAGCTCATCCAAAAACATCTGTCAGACTCCACAACGGAATTTTGATTACGAGACAATTGGCTCAGGTGCGGATGCCGTGTGGCGATCGCCCTCAAGAATCGCCAAAGGGTCACACCCAGCTTCTTGTAAATCCTAGCGTGAATCTTTGGCGACCGGGAGAGGTATGTCAATTCTGGAGTTTAGAGTGGCAATTTTGGTTGATTATCTGGGTTGATTATTTAGGTTGATTATTTGGGTTGATTAAAAACCAATT
>RFIF01000514.1 GCA_003695655.1 Cyanobacteria bacterium J069 | reverse complement strand
GTCTTCGTTGGCCGTCAGCACCATGAATACGGGCGTGCGAGCAATGATGCGGGCGTTTTGCTGCACGTAGGATTTGCCAAAGCGGGCGTTTGCCGTCAGCGCGCCTACGGGAAAGCGCAGGTTGGGGTCCCAGCCCAGCTCACGGATATCCAGCGGCCCCGCCAGTTCCACGTACTTGCGCCGCTCCTCGCCATAGATTTCCAGCAGAGGCGCATAGGCGACGACGCGCTGAATCCGGTCGGGCTGGTCGGCCGCCAGACCCAGCGCCACCGCCCCGCCCACCGACAGGCCCAGGGTGAAAATGGGGCCGGGCAAAGACTCTAGCTCTCGCAGGCGATCGCGCGCGTCGGTGAGATAGCGCAGGTGCGACGACACAAAGTAGCGGTCAAAATCGGGATCATTCGGGCGATCGATCGCCTTCAGAATATCCAGCAGGCGCGGCTCCATCCGCAGCAGACGGGCAATCAGCGCCATCCGCTGCAAATAGCTGGGGCGGGGTGTGTCGCCTGCCGCATCGGGGTTGCTCAAGTTGGCCAGCGAGGCTTGCAGCACCGGGTCAGCCGCAACCTTAGCCTTCAGCGGCTCGGCGATTTCCGGCTTCAGATCCACCTGGCACCAGTTCTGGTCAGGGTTCACCAGGGCATGACCGGCGATCGCGCATTGATAGACATTAAACCCATTGCGAAACAGATAGTCCGCCAGTCGCCACATCTGGTGGGGCTTGGCGCTAAACCCGTGAAACATCATCACCGTGCCATAAATCGGCCGCCCCGGCTCATGAAACAAGGCGTAGGGATAGGCTCCCTCCCGGCGATCGGGGTTGGCGTCGATCTGACGGACATAGGCGGCGATCGCGGCTTGGGCGCGATTGATCTGCTCAGCGGTCGGCGTTACTTGGGGGCTTGTGGTCGTCACCATGTTGAGGGTTAGGGGTTTAGGAAGAGGGAGGGGGAGAGGGGGTGAGGGAGAAAGGGGATGATGGGGTTAGCTCCGTTACTCCAACACTCCGTCACCCCATCACTGCAACAATTCCATCAAACTCTCATCAAACTCTACTGATGCTTTTGGCCAATGCGCGGCTCGCTGCCTGCAAAGAGTCGCTGAAGATTGGCTTTGTGAGTAATGAGGACGTAAATCCCTCCGGCGATCGCCAGCAGCACGGAGGGCAAAGGCTGCCGGAAGCCAATCATCAACAGCGAGGCGGAAATGGCTCCGGCGATCGACCCTAGGGACACAATGCGAAACAGCGCCAGCATCAGCAAAAAGACGACCGCCACGCCCAGCCCCACCGGCCACGCCAGGGCAAACAGCACGCCCAGCGCGGTGGCTGCCGATTTACCGCCTTTGAAGCCAATCCAGACGGATTTGCTATGGGCGATGATGGCGACGAGTCCAGAGAGCATCACCGCCCAGGACAGCCAGGTGCCCAGCGGCACGCCATTGGGCAAGGGCAGGGCGGCAATGCTGGGCAGGCTGTAGACATAGCGGGTGAGGGCGATCGCCGCCACGCCTTTGAAAATGTCAATCAGCAAGACGGCGATCGCCGGGCCGCGTCCCAAGATGCGCAGCACATTCGTCGCCCCGGTAGATTTAGAGCCGTATTGCCGAATGTCGATGTCTTTGAGCAGCTTGCCCAGCCAATAGCCCGTCGGCGTTGCGCCCAACCCATAGGCCGCCAGCAGCACCAAACTCAACACCACCCAAGCATTCATAAACGCTCCGCTCCGTCCAGATTTTGCGAGACGCTTTGCCAATAACTGAGCCAGTTACACCCTTTGGCGGGGCGCAGGCTCAATCGACCGCATTCGTATTTATGGTTCTGAGCTTATCAGCAGATGGCGGATTTGCAGACGAAACCGATCGCCCTAACCGAGTGCGGGGGCGCAAGGCAGGGCGCGGCTCTGGAGTGGGGCGATCAGCAATTACAGGCGGGGCGACGATTGGCGCAGGCGGGGTCGGGCTGGCGACTGGCGACGCGCTGGGAGAGGCGGCAGCAGGCTTGTTTTGCAGGGCGATCGCCGCTGGGGTGAGCAGTTGCTCCAGCGCAATCTGCTGTTCCAACTGCTGAGTGGACGACAGCAGGTTTTCCAGACTCCGCAGCAAATCACGAATTGTGCTGCGAAAGGCCGGGTCGCCCGTCAGCTCATCCAGATCGGCCGTAATCTTTTCCGCGTTTTGGAACGTGGCGCGGGCTGAATCTAGCGTCTGCTGAAGCACCAGCACATTTTCCGGCGTGCCGATGGCGTCGGTCAAACTGCGCAGCGTCAGCGAGGCGCGGGCGGCATTGTCCGACAGCGCATTCAGGTTTTGCACGAACTGGCTGTCGTCCACCAGTGGCGTCAGTCGCGTCGTCAGCAGGCGCACCTGGCTGCTCGCCTGATCCAGGTTCGATAGCGTGCTGCTGATGGCATAGCGATTTGTTTCCAGCAGCGTGTTTACCTGGGCGGCCGTCAAGCCAAGCTGCGTCGCCGCACTGCCGACGGAGGTCGTGGTCTGATTTGCAGATCCCGCCAGGGTTCTCAGCTCTATCTGCACCGATTTTGCCAGCTCCGTCACTTCGCCCGTCAGCGTGGTTACCCCAGCCGCTGCCCGCGCAGAGTTGAGCGTCAGGTCCTTGAGATTTTCAATCAGTTCTGGATCAGAGAACTGGTTGGATAGGCGAATCGTGGAGCTAATCAGCGCGTCAAACGTTACGCCCACTTCACCGGGTAGGCGATCGCCATCGCAAATAATCTCGCTGCCGGGGCAGTCTGCGGCAAACGGATTAGTCGCCACCGTCCCGGTAAACTCCTGGCGCGGCACAATGTCAATCACCGTTTCCCCAATCAGCCCGGCCTGGTTCGTCTGAATGGCGGAGTCGCGCGGAATCTGCACCGTTGCGGGCGAAATCTGCATTTCTACCTCGGCAAACTGCGGCCCAGGGCGAATCTTACGCACCTTGCCCACCACCACGCCGCGATAGCGCACGGCGGAACCCTCAACCATCCCCACCACATTGGGAAACTCCACCACCGCCCGATAGCTGCGATTGCCCAGGCTCAGCCCCCGCAGCCACAATATCAGCCCGCCAAAAATCCCTAGCGCCAGCAGAATCAGTAATCCAACAGAGCCTTCTCGAATGGTTCGCGATCGCATGTGCCTATCCTACAAACCAAAAGTCGCCAACCCGCTTTCCGAGAAACCGAGCATTCACTCGAACCAGAGTACTCTAAATCTGACGAAACGGGGTGAGAGAAGAGGGAAGAACGAAGAGAGAAGAACGGGTTTCCTTTTTCTCTTTTCGTTTTTCGTTCTTCGTTCTTCGTTCTTCGTTCTTCGTTTTTCGTTCTTCGTTCTTCGTTCTTCGTTCTTCGTTTTTCGTTCTTCGTTCTTCGTTCTTCATTCTTCCACCTCTATCCCCCACTCACCTTCGCCTCATACCCCTGCTGCGCCAGCACCTGCACAATCTTCTCGCGGTGATCTCCCTGAATTTCAATCTCCATATCTTTAACGGTGCCGCCCGCGCCACACTGCGCCTTGAGCGTTTTCAGGAGTGCCGCCAGCGTTTCCGGCTGAGTCTGAAAGCCGCTAATCACCGTCACGGTTTTGCCGCCCCGTCCTTTGCGCGACGCCTGCACCCGGACTTGCTGTTGGTTGGGCGGTAGCGCCTGTGTCGGCCGCTCGAATGCTGGGCCATCCTGGGCCCCCGCGCCAAATTCCTGCCAGGCAATCTTACTGTCTGGTTTTGCGCCTGATTTTGAGGACGACTGGGGATTGGCTTTGTGCTTTGAATTCGCCATGCAATGCTCTCGTTGGGCAATAGTTAACGGCTACAAGTTAACGGCTAAAAGTGGGTTTCCGCACATCAGGAATTTCATGGAGGAAGCCTGTATCAAAGGAGGGAAATCCTGATTTTGCTTCGGAGGAACTTTAGTGAAAGTACGCAAGGGCGATCGCCCGTCTCAAAATCTATACAAAATCTTTACCAAGAAGCCCCCAAGCTTTCCGCAATTCCGCTAACGATCGACCCCTTCTTAGGGCGATCGTAGAAATATGGCGCGCAGGGCCATGTAAAAGAGTTGGTGCTGAAAGATACATTAAGCTGTCAATTCGTTAACCTATCGCGAAAGATTCATGTCAATTAGCAATAAAGATAACACTCTCAGAGGTGCCCGCAATCTAGGCAGACTGGGTGGCAGCAACAAGCGAGTCAACGGATTTGTCGGCTCCCGCGATCGCATTGACTTCGCAAAATTCACGCTGGGCGAGGTTCGCGAACTCAACCTCTCTATCGGGCGCATCGCCAACCGAGCCAGCAGCGCCCGCATCACTCTCCGAGACGCTCGCGGTAGCATCATCCGCAGCTTCAAAACTAGCCGCAGAAACATTACTTTTCGGGACGACTTTGGCCCCGGCACCTACTTCATCGGTGTCCAGCGGCTCAGAGGCGAAGTAAATTACAAAATCACCGCCGCTGCCCGCCCTGCCGAACCCGGTGAACGCCTCGACACCGCCCGCGACCTCGGAGTCCTGGCAGGAACCTCAATCGTCTCGGAGTTTGTCGGCACCACTGACCCCTCTGATATCTACAAGTTCACCATTAACGATGTGGGCAACCTGCAAGCGCGGGTCAACAGCATTTCAGCAGGCAGCCGAGTAGAACTCATCCGAGATCTGAACAACAATGGGCTGATCGACAGTGGCGAAGTGATTGCGTCTTCGGTCGATTTCAGCGCACCCTTCCAGCCCAGCATTGCGACCGATCTGCCGCAGGGGACGTACTACGTCCGGGTTTCGCCCTCCAGCCCCAGCAATTCAACCCAATACGAACTGACCCTTGTTAACACGCCCTTTGGCGGCAGCCCTCCCCCCGATCCTGGAAATATCCTGGCATCTGCCCGCAATTTGGGCGCAGTTGCAGGTACAGTGACCGCTAGAGAATATGTCGGCGTGCTAGACAGTCTCGATGCCTATCGATTTACCCTAAACGATCTGTCCAACATTCAGGTCAGCGTCCAGGCAACTTCTACAAATACTCAAATCCAGCTCGTTCGCGATATCAACGGCAACGGGCTAGTTGATAACGGCGAAGTCATCGTTTCTGAAACGAACTTTAGTTCTGCCAACCTATCTCGATTCACGCAGGATTTGCCCGCTGGCACCTATTTCATCACTGTGGCCAGCCGCAATACCAGCGCCTCCACGCTCTATGAAATGAACCTGGTGGCCACCCCCTACGGCGGCAATGGCCAGCCCGACCCCGGCAACCTGCTGTCTTCTGCCCGCAACCTGGGCCCCGTGGCAGGAACGGTAAATGTCAAAGAGTATGTCGGAGTCATCGATGGTCTGGATGCCTATCGATTCACACTGAACGACCTGTCCAACGTTCAGATCAACGTTCAAGCCACTTCTAACAATACCGAGATTCAGCTAGTTCGCGATATCAACGGCAACGGGTTGATTGACAACGGCGAAGTCATTGCTTCGGATACAAACTTCAGCTCTTCCAACCTGTCTCAGATTACGCGAGACTTGCCAGTTGGCACCTATTTCATCACGGTGGCTAGCCGCGACGCCAGCGCCTCCACGCTTTACCAAATGAGCCTCGTGGCAACACCCTTTGGCGGCAACGGGCAGCCTGATCCGGGCAGCACTATTTCCACCGCCCGCAATATTGGAACCCTATCCAATACCTTCTTGGCTAAGGAACACGTCAGCGTTAATGTTGACCCCAGCGATTTCTATAGATTTACGCTGAATTCAACAGCGAATTTGCAAGCGCGAGTTCAAGGCACATCGGGCAACACGACCATTGAGCTAATTCGAGACTCGAACGGCAATGGGCTGGTTGACAGTGGTGAACTGATTCGGAGCGATACTAACTTTAGTAGTTCTTACCTCTCTAGCTTCATCCAAAATGGGCTGGCTGCTGGCACCTACTTCTTTAGAGTGACACCCCGTCCTGGGGTTGCAACGAACTACACCGTAGATTTTGCACTCGTGTAGATCCAGGTAGCTGATTAGCAAGGATCGCTGCGTGGCTATGGCTGCGCGGCGATTTTGCTTGTAAGGGGCACAGGGCCGCAGTTCTCAAAAGCCTCACCCCTAGCCATCTCGCCCCAGTAGCCCGATAATGAGGGCTGTAAGTATTCAAACCCGTTTACCGTCGTGACTCTGACTCCTCTCCCGATTAATCAAACCTCAGTTCAGCAGCCGGATGCCCTCGGTCGCTATGGCAAGTTTGGCGGCAAGTATGTCCCAGAGACGCTGATGCCCGCATTGAGTGAGTTAGAAACGGCGTTTTATCAATATCGCCACGACCCAGAGTTTCAGAACGAGTTGCAGGGCTTGCTTAAAGACTATGTGGGACGTGCCACCCCGCTCTATTTTGCCGAGCGGCTGACGACGCACTTTGCCCGACCCGACGGCACCGGCCCACAGATTTATCTGAAGCGCGAAGACCTGAACCACACGGGCGCACACAAGATTAACAACGCCCTGGGGCAGGTGCTGCTGGCAAAGCGCATGGGCAAGCAGCGCATCATTGCCGAAACGGGGGCAGGGCAGCATGGCGTGGCCACGGCGACGGTGTGTGCGCGGTTTGGGCTGGAGTGCATCATTTACATGGGCGTGCATGACATGGAGCGGCAGGCGCTCAACGTGTTTCGGATGCGGCTGATGGGGGCGGAGGTGCGCCCGGTGGAGGCTGGCACGGGCACGCTGAAGGACGCGACCTCGGAGGCGATCCGCGACTGGGTGACGAATGTGGAAACGACGCACTACATTCTCGGCTCGGTGGCGGGGCCGCATCCGTATCCCATGATTGTGCGAGACTTTCAGGCGATTATTGGGCAGGAAACGCGGCAGCAGGCGCAGGAAAAGTGGGGCGGGTTGCCCGATATTCTGCTGGCCTGCGTGGGCGGTGGCTCTAACGCGATGGGGCTGTTCCACGAGTTTGTGAATGAGCCGTCGGTGCGGCTCATCGGCATTGAGGCGGGCGGCGAAGGTGTGGATTCGGAAAAGCACGCGGCGACGCTGACTCGCGGGCGGGTAGGCGTGCTGCATGGCGCGATGAGCTATCTCCTGCAAGACGACGATGGGCAGGTGGTCGAGCCGCATTCCATCAGCGCGGGGCTGGACTATCCGGGTGTGGGGCCGGAGCATAGCTTTTTGAAGGATTCCGGTCGGGCGGAATATTACAGCATCACGGATGCGGAAGCGCTGGAGGGGCTGCAACTGCTGTCGCGGCTGGAGGGCATTATTCCGGCGCTGGAAACAGCCCATGCGATCGCCCATCTCAGCAAGCTCTGCCCACAGCTCGACGGCAGCCCCCGCATCGTGATCAACTGCTCTGGTCGCGGCGACAAGGACATGCAGAACGTCGCGAAATATCTGGACTTGAAATAACTCCTGGATCTGGTTGCAAGCATGGCGTTAGACGAGTTTCAGGTGTTTGACGAGGATCTGTCGGCAGAGGCGCTAGCAGATTACATGACTGTGGAGGCGATCGCCGTTGATACCGAAACGATGGGGCTGCGGCCCTGGCGCGATCGCCTCTGTGTGGTGCAGCTTTGCGATTCCTCAGGGCGCGTGTCTGTGGTTCGTATCCTGCGAGGACAAACCACCGCACCCCACCTCCAGCAGTTGCTAGAAGCGCCGCAAATCACCAAAGTCTTTCACTTTGCCCGCTTTGATATGGCGGCGTTTCAGTACCACCTCAACATTGCCGTCTGGCCTGTATTTTGCACAAAAATTGCCAGCAAGCTGGCCCGCACCTACGCCCCCCGCCACGGCCTCAAGGAGGTGGTAATGGAGCTAGAGCAGGTGGAACTCGACAAAACCGCCCAAAGCTCCGACTGGGGCAACGCGCTGAACCTGTCGGAGGAACAACTCCGCTACGCCGCCAACGACGTGCGGTTTTTGCTGAGTGTGCGCCAAAAGTTGGCCGACATGCTTCAGCGAGAAGAACGGCTAGAGCTGGCGGAATCCTGCTTTCAGTGCCTCCCGACGATTGTCAGGCTGGATTTGCTCCACTATGAAAATATTTTTGAACATTAGCCTTTGAATATTAGCCTTTGAACGTTAATCTATTAGTCGGTAGAATCCCAGTAATTGTACTGAGGTTTCAGTCTCCTCGCCTTAATTTTTAACCCCAAACCCTGATCCCCAGACCCAAGTATCCATCCAGACTCCCCATCGGCCCCCTCTGGGGATAGGATGGAAGTATGATGAGTACTGTCGATGTCCTGGGAACTCCCCACGCCTACGAGCTAACGGCTCCGACCCCAGCACCGATAACGCTGGTCTTCATCCACGGTTGGCTGCTGAGTCGTGCCTATTGGCAACCCGTGATCGCACAGCTTGCGTCAGACTATACCTGTCTATCCTACGATTTACGAGGATTTGGCGAGTCGCAGCCGGGGCGATCGCCTTTTCCTGACTTTAATCCAACAGGCTTATCAACGAGTACTGCCGTGATTAGCCCCATTGTGGGGACTACAGACGAGGTGGACGATCTGGGTGAAGCGGGCGATCGCTCCATCACAACCGTCTCTCCAGCGTTGGAATCCACTGCCACTCAGTTGCGCCCTGGATATACCCCCAGCGACTATGCCCGCGATTTGGAACACCTGCTGGAAAAACTCAACATTTCCCATGCCTGGCTGATTGGACATTCGCTCGGCGGCAGTATCGCACTGTGGGCAGCCGACCGAATGCCCGATCGGATAAAAGGGGTTGTCTGCGTTAATTCCGGCGGCGGTATTTATCTTAAAGAAGAATTTGAACGGTTTCGCGCAGCCGGCCAGCAGTTGGTAAAGTTGCGGCCTCGCTGGCTCTGTCACTTGCCACTGGCAGATTTGATGATGACCTACATGAATGTGGCCCGCCCAGTCGATCGCGTCTGGGGGCGACAGCGCTTGATGGATTGGGTGAGTGCCAATCCTGAGGCTGCCGCTGGCGCATTGCTCGACTCTACGACTGAGGATGAGGTTCACCGTTTGCCGCAGGTCGTCTCGCGCCTGTCACAGCCGGTATACTTCGTCGCCGGCCAAAACGACACCGTAATGGAACCCAAATACGTGCTGCATCTCGCCAGTTTCCATCGCCTGTTTCAGCAGTGCGGGCAGAACGTGCTGCAAATTCCCAACTGCGGACATCTGGCGATGATCGAACAGACCGACACTGTGATCAGTCATCTCCAAAGCATTCTGGCTCAGCATAACGCCGAACGTGCTAGTACTCGGGTTGAGCTGTGAGGGAGAGGGGGAG
>RFIF01000513.1 GCA_003695655.1 Cyanobacteria bacterium J069 | reverse complement strand
GTTCCTCTGGTGGTTCTGGCTTAGCAGCACTGCTTTCTGGAAATCGGTAGGTGCGGCAGGCGGGCGGCATCCGGCGGGAAAACTGCTGGAGGCGGGTTTGATCGACCTCGCTGTCGAGCAGCACTTGCCAGGTGGCGATCGCCGTTTCGCCCTGCACCCGCAGGCCCGGCAAAAACTTCGCCCGCGCCAGCAAATCCAAACTCCACCGCGCCGCGTGTGACCAAAACCGCAAATCGCCGCTGATAAACGACTCCGCATCGCCCGCCGCATCGCCCACCGTGGAGAGCGGCAGCGAGTTCAGCAGTTGAAAGGCTTCTAGCGGTGATAGCACTAATCCTTCAATTTGCCAGGGATGGAGTTCTAGCAAAGGCGCTTGCTCTGTCTCTCCCTCTGGCAAGGCGACCGAATATTGTGGCAGTCGAGCAGTCGTGCCCTCGGCATCGCTGACGTAGGTCGGCAGCGTTAGATGCAAAGTCTGCCAGCGGTTTTCGGGAATGGCGGGAGATGGCTCTAGCGTGGCGGTGCGCTTGCGTCCCCGTCCTTTGGCGGCGGGTGCAGGGGCTGCCAGGGGCACGTCTGCGGTGGGCCAGCTCAGTCGATTGGACTGCTGGAGCGATCGCAACAACCCCAGCAGTTCCACCCGCGATAGGGCAAAAGGATGAGCCTGAATCGCTCTATCAGCATTCGGTTCAGCCTGCTTGTCCGTCTCCACCCGTCGCCAGGTTTCTCCCCAGATCAAAAATCGCCCGCCCACTGGCTGAGCCGATGATCTGCTTGATCCGCTTGATGCGGGTAAGGTTTCTGATGGGTCTAGAGAAGAAACCTGGGGCTGAGACAGCCAGCTACCGTGTAAGATTGCCATGCGAGCAAAGGACGATGCAATGAGCAGTGCTGAAACTGGAAATCAATTTGAAGCGCGACCCGATCCACAACCTAATTCACAATCTAATTTAGACATTTCGGTGAGTTCCCTGCCGATTCGCCGAATCTTACCCAATGGGGCGATCGCCGAGCTAGACATCATGCGACCAGAAGAAGCAGAAGCCGTGCGGGCGTTGCTGAATCACTTTGTGGCGGCATTCAGCACCGAAGGCTTGACCTATCCCCACGCTCAGCCGCTCTCTGCTTCGGAGTTTGCCGCCTATTGGCTGAGCCGGGATGCGTTTGTGGTGCGGGCTGTGGGGGATGCACCGCCGCCTGCATCTGGGGATAAGAGTTGGGAAATTGAGCAACTGAAAAAAGCATCACCCGCCATGCCCACACCAGGGGAAATCTTGGGAGCCTTTTACCTCAAGCCCAATTTTCCCGGCTGGTGTAGCCATATCTGTAATGCTGGCTTTATTGTACAACCTGCCATGCGAGGTCAGGGCATCGGGCGCTGGATGGCAGACACCATGCTGGCGATCGCCCCCACCAAAGGCTACACCGCCGTCATGTTTAACCTGGTCTTCGCCACCAACGAACCGTCGCTGAACCTGTGGCGATCGCTGGGATTTAACACGCTAGGTCGAGTGCCCAGCGCGGCCCGCCTGCCCGATGGCTCCAGCGTTGATGCCATCATGCTGCACCGGGCGCTTTAGGAACACTCAGGAAGACCCAGAAACGCTGCGCCTGTTGTCCTCAAAAGCTCTAGCCCTTGGGCAAAACTATGTGACGATAGTTCTGTCAGATTTTCCCAAAAGACTCGATTTTGCCCTGAAGATGTTTGAAAAGCCCTACTGTTTGTAGCAAGGCGTGCCAGATCCCCCTAAATCCCCCCTTAACAAAGGGGACTTCGAGCCGCTTTCTCCCCTTGTTAAGGGGGGCTAGGGGGGATCGCCAAGTGCCTAACGTCACAGACACTACCTTTTCAAACATCCTCGTAAAGCTCGGTTTCACCATTTTTGCTGATCTAGAGGAATCATTATGCTAAAAGCGTCTGAGGTCATGTCCAAAGAAGTGGCGACCATTCGCGGCTCGGCCACAGTCTATGAAGCCGTCAAGCTGATGAAGGAAAAGGCAACTCGCACGCTGATTGTGGAACTCCGGCACAGTCAGGATGCGTATGGCATCGTCACCGAGACAGACGTGGTGTACAAAGTCGTCGCCTATGGACTCGATCCGGCGCGAGTGCGCGTGTTTGAAATCATGACCAAGCCCTGCATTGTGGTCAATCCAGACCTGGGCGTGGAATATGTGGCGCGGCTGTTTGCCAACACGGGCATTCACAGCGCTCCGGTGATTCAGGGCGGGCTGCTGGGGCTGATTACGCTGAACGATATTTTGACCAAGGGCGACTTTGTGGAACAGCCGAAGGCCGTGCTGCTGGAAACCAAGGTGCAAGAGGCGATCGCCCATGCCCGCCAAGTCTGTGCCGCCCAGGGCATTGACTCACCGGACTGTGCCGCCGCCTGGGACGTGGTGGAGGAACTGCGGGCCGAAGCCGCCCACCAAAAAGCCGACCGCACCTATGGCAGTATCGGCAGCAGCAAGTCTGCCTTTGAGCAATATTGTGAAGAGAATCCCGATGCGCCAGAGGCGCGGATGTACGATTCGTAGGCGTAATGGGGTGTTGGGGTGTGGTGTGGAAAGAGGGAGAGAGAGGGGGAG
>RFIF01000512.1 GCA_003695655.1 Cyanobacteria bacterium J069 | reverse complement strand
GTCTAGGCATTTTACTGCTGCAACTGCCACTGCGAGAGATTGGCTTCACCTTGCTAAGCGCCACACCGGAGGTAAAGCTGGCAGGACGCGACTATTACAATGCGATGATTTGGGGTGCGCCCGCGACGCTGCTAAATCTGGTGTGGATGGGCTGGTTTTTGGGGCGGGGCAGGGGACGGGCAGTGCTGCTGCTGTCGCTGGTCAGCAACGGCGTGAACGTGGTGCTGAACTATTGGCTGATTGTGCGGCTGGGCTGGGCCAGCGCGGGGGCGGGCGCGGCCACGGCGCTGAGTCAATGTGCGATGCTGGCGGTGGCGCTAGTGCTGCTCAGCCGCGAGGTGTCGGGGAACCGGGTGAGGGCGATCGCCCCCCAAATCTGGAACGCCGCCGCGCTGAAGTCGCTGTTTCTGCTTAACGGCAACATCGTGATTCGCACCTTTGCGCTGGTCACAACCTTTGCCCTGTTTACCAATCTCAGCGCGGCGATGGGAACGACCGTGCTGGCGGCCAATACGCTGCTGCTGCAAATTGTCACGCTGGCGGCCTACTTCATCGACGGGCTGGCCTTTGCCACCGAAACCTACGCGGGCCAGTTTCACGGCAGCGGCGACGGCAGCCGACTGCGGGCACTGGCGGAACTCTCCGCTGCGCTAAGCCTGGGGCTGGGGCTGGCGATCGCCCTCCTCTTTGCCCTGCTGCCCCAACCGCTGTTTCGCCTGCTGACGCACCATGCCGACGTGCTGGACGGCGTGCGCCAGTCGGTCTGGTGGCTGCTGCCGCTGCTGGGGTTTGGCTCCCTGGCCTACATGCTCGACGGCTACTTTTTGGGCATCACCGCCGGAGATATTTTGCGAAAATCGGCACTGGTGTCTTCTTTTGTAGGATTTGCCCCCCTGGCGGCGATCGCCTGGCAGACCCAGAGCAACTCGCTGCTGTGGCTGGCGCTGACCTGTTTCATGGCAACCCGCATGGTGACGCTAGGGCTGGCGTTGCGGTTGGCGCTGCGGGAAAGTGGAACAGATCGGGGGTTGGGATTTTAGATTTGGGATTTTAGATTTGGGATTTGGGATTCCGAATGGCACGCCCACAGGCGCTAATTAAAATTCAAACTCTAAATCAGCGTCATGGCGCGATCGATGCCCTGACGCACGACCTCTGCGGAACTGTGCAATTCCTTTAACTCTGACTCGCTCAGCTTTAGCTCCAGCACACTCTCTGCGCCGCCGCAGCCCAGGCGCGTGGGCACGCCGATAAAAATATCGCTGAGCTGATATTCGCCGCGCAGGTAGGAGGCGATCGGTAGCAGGCGGGACTGATTCAGCAAAATCGTTTCTACCATGACGCAAGTGGAAGACGCAGGGGCATAGTAGGCCCCACCCGTCTGCATGAGTTCGACAATTTCTGCGCCGCCGTTGCGGGTGCGGTGAACAAGGCGATCGATGGTGTCTGTGTCCAGCAGTTCCGTAATCGGGATGCCGTTGACGGTGGAGTAGCGCGGTAGTGGCACCATCAGGTCGCCGTGGCTGCCCAGCACCATGGCGCTCACGTCGGCGGTGGATACGCCTAATTCCAGCGCAATGAACGTTTGAAAACGGGCGGAGTCCAGAATGCCTGCCATGCCCATGATCCGCTCTGGCGGCAGACTTGTGGCTTTCCACGCCAGATAGGTCATCACATCAAGCGGATTGGTGACGATGATGAAAATGGCGTTGGGCGAATGGGCGATCGCCTGCCTGGTCGCGTCCATCACGATGGCGGCGTTGGTCTTTAGCAGGTCATCGCGGGTCATGCCAGGGCGACGGGGCAGCCCAGCGGTGATCACCACCACATCAGAGCCAGCCGTCAGAGCATAGTCCGTCGTGCCGATAATCTGGCGATCGTGTCCCTCGATGCCCCGTGCCTCCAACAAATCCAGCGCCACGCCCTGCGGTCGCCCGTTCAAAATGTCCAGCAGCACCACGTTCGCCAGGTTGCGCTCTACAATTCGCTGGGCGAGCGTGCTGCCTACGTTACCTGCGCCGATGATGGCGACACGGGTGGGAGTGCAGGCGCTGGGCGCGTGGGAGGTGGTAGACATGGCGAGTGGGGAATCACTGAAGGGCGCTATCCTGAGTGCTGCCTGCAAGAGGCGATCGCCCAGGTTTTAGAGAGTTCTGTTTCCAGGGTTCTATTGCGTAGCGTACGCGATTCCTTCCGCCTGTCTTGAGAATCTACTCAAATTTTTCCAATTGATCCGCTCGCAGCCAGATATTCGGCGTAGGCACATGCCCAAACTGCACCAGCAAATAGTCGCCCCGCGCATCCAGCACTTCACCCTTGGTTTCAAAAATATAGGGCGGAAAGCGCGTGTCGCTGGCCTTGGCTTCCAGGCTGTCCTCTAGCTTTTCACGCACCACACGCACCACATCGCCTTTTTTAACTGCCATTGCTGTCTGCCGTCTCTCGTAATTTTCATCTCGTATTGTATAGCAGGGTTTGGGGGTGAGGAGTTGGGGGTTATGGGTTAGGCCGGGAAGAGTCCTACAGAACACTCAACCATGCAGGTCTGGAAAGCGGGCGATCGAACAGCGAGCCTCTGCCTAGAGGTGCATCGCCTGGCTCAAGGCAATGCGCTAGCCTTTTGGTGAAGGTTCATAATTAGTCTTCAGCCCAATTCTTAACCCTATGACCTCTCTATGACTAGCAGCCCCCAGCCCCAGCCGCCCCACAGCCAGACCAACGCCGACACCCCAGACAAGGGCGGTGGCCCTGCCATCGTGCAATATTGGGCGGAGAAAACGCTGACGCCAGAGGGGCCGCAGCTTTGGAAAACGCTGACTCACAAGAGCGCTTGTTTATCTTGCGCGTGGGGCACGGGCGGACAAAAGGGCGGCTTTCACAATGAGCTAGATGAATCGCTCCAGCGCTGCATGAAAAGCGTCGAGTCGATTATGGCGGAGCTGATGCCGGCAGTGCCGCCACAGTTTTTTGAAACGCGGAGTGTGACAGAACTCCAGCAATTATCTTCGATGGAGGCAGATCGGCTGGGGCGGCTGAGTGTGCCGATGATCTTGCGGGCGGGGCGATCGCACTATGAGCGGATTACCTGGGACGAGGTGTATGCGATCGCCACCAGCGCTTTCCAAAAGCCGCCCGAACGGGTTGCATCCTACAGTTCTGGACGCAGTTCTAACGAGGCAGCATTTCTATTGCAACTTCTATTGCGGACGCTGGGATCAAACAATCTTGCAGACTGTTCGGATCTATGTCACGCGCCGTCCACCGTTGGGTTAAAAGAAGTCTTGGGAACGAGCACTTCTACAGTCAGCTTAGAAGGGCTAAATCAGGCAGATTGCGTGGTGCTGATGGGGTCAAATGCGCCCTACAACCATCCGCGCTTAATGAATGAATTGATCAAATTGCGCGATCGCGGCGGTTCTGTAATTGTGATCAATCCCATCATGGAAGTGGGTCTGGTGAAGTTCGGTTCGCCGGCCTTTCCGCTGAAATCACTCATTCCCGGATCAGAGATTTCCTCGCACTATTTGCAGCCCGTTCCTGGCAGTGACGTGACGCTGCTGGTGGGCATCCAAAAAGCGCTGCTGGAGCGCAACCAGGTGAACTGGGATTTCCTCAAAGCCCATACCGAAGGCTGGGAAGCGGTGGTGGAGCAGGCTCGCGCTACAAGTTGGGAAACGATTACGCAGGGCTGTGGCGTCTCGCAGCCGGAGATCGAAGCGGCGGCGGCCATGATCGGCAATGCGCAACGGGTCGTGTTTGCCTGGGCGATGGGCATTACGCACCACACCAACAGCGTTGATAACGTGTGGAACATTGTCAACACGGCGCTGATGACGGGCAACCTGGGCAAACCGGGTGCGGGCGTCATGCCGATTCGCGGTCATTCCAACGTGCAGGGCTTTGGCTCGATGGGCGTGACGGTGAAGCTGAAGCAGGAGATTCAGCAGTCGTTAGAGAAGTTACTGGGGCGATCGCTCAATTTACCGCCCGGCTATCATACTCGCGACCTGATCGACGCGGCGGAGGCGGGTAAGATAGATACATTATTGGCGCTGGGCGGCAACCTCTACAGCGCCAATCCCGATGCAGCCCAGGCAAAGCGCGCCCTCGGCAACATCGACACGATTATTTACCTGGCCACCAAGCCCAATCCGGGGCACTTTCACGGGCTGGCGAAGACGAATACGATCGTCCTTCCCGTGTTCAACCGTTTTGAAAATCCGCACAAAACCACGGTGGAGTCGGGCAACAACTTTGTGCGGCTGAATGACCCTGGCAAAACCCACCTGGAGCAAGCCGACCTGATTGCCGAAGTGACGTTCCTCACCGAACTGGCGCACCGCCTGCTGGGCAGCGACCCCATCGACTGGCGCAGGCTGCAAGACACGCGCTACGTGCGCCAACTGATTGCCCGCACGATTCCCGGCTATGAAAAAATCGCCGCGCTGGATGACCAGGGGGAAGAGTTCACCATCTCCGGACGCATCTTTACAACGCCAGAATTTCCCACTCCGTCTGGCAAAGCGCAGATGAAGCAAACGCCGCTGCCGGATTTGTCGCTGCCTGCCCCTAGCCACTTTGGTGCGGCGGAGTCGAACCATGGGCTGGTGCTGGCGCTGATTACCGCACGCAGCTATTCACAGCACAATACGGTGGTCTACAAAGAGGGCGATCGCTACCGGGGTATGCCCCATCGCCACTGCATTTTGCTGAACCCCCTGGATGCCACCCGCGTCGGCTTCGCGGAACATCAAACGGTGACGGTGCAGGGCGAAGCGGGCAAGCTGGATGGCGTTGAGGTGATCTTCGGCGCGGTGCGACCCGGCGCGGCGCTGATGTTCTATCCCGAAGTCAACATGATTTTTCATGCTAAGACAGACCAACGCTGCGGTACGCCGGGCTATAAGCGGGTGCCCGTGTGGGTGTGTTAAGGATCAGGGGTCAGGGGTCAGGGGTCAGGGGTCAGGGGTGGCATAGGTGCCGGAGGGGCGGCAATAGGTTTCTGGAAAGCAACTGTGCTGAGGTGGCGCGATGGAATATGAGGATAGCGTTCGGCAGTCCGTAGGGCAGCAAACCTCGGTCAAATCCGTCATGGATTTATACCAGTGGTGGCTGAACTGGGGCGACTATGACGGTACGGGCGCGGCAATTTTGGAGCGGCTGGGCGAGATTGGCAAAGGCAATCCAGAGGCGATCGCCCTGCTGCAACGGGCCGCCAGTGGCAATATCGCCAAGACCAAATACGCAGCCCGACAGGCCCTGAACACGCTGGCTGCCGAGAATGACACGCTGGCACAGTCCGCCTTAGACGCTATCCAAACAGAACCTTAGACGGCGTCTCAGGCAGCTTAAAACTGGAGATCACCCTAAATTTGCGATTGGATGTTTAACTCTGCTCGCCAGTCTGCCAGGGGTTTTCCCAGGGGTTTTCCCACGCTTCTTCCCATTTCTGCGTCAGAAGGGGCTTGGCCTGGTGTCCCAACTCATAACCCTGCTGAATAATGCGAACGAGCGGCGTAATGTCGCTATTTAACTTGATCAGATGCAGGGTGATGGCACAGATTTACAGTTTTTTCTAGAAAATAAGTAGATAGACCAGATTAAAAACAGATCTTAAACCCTGTCAAAAAGGGGCTTAGACATTTCTGCCTAAGCCCTTTTCAGTTTCAGCAAATCCCAACTTTTACAGTCAGTTCGCCGACATCGTTTTAGCTTCCGGTTCAGCGTCTAGAAGCCGCGAGAGAAGCTGTCGCCGCCTCTGCGCCCGCCGCCACCAAAGGAACCGCCGCCACCACGATCTTCACGGGGCTTGGCTTTGTTCACTTTCAGGTCGCGACCCATCCACTCTGCACCGTCCAGAGCTTCGATGGCTGCGGTTTCTTCAGCTTCGGCGCTCATTTCCACAAAACCAAAGCCGCGCATACGACCCGTTTCGCGGTCAGTGGGCAGTTGCACGCGCTTCACAGAGCCATACTCAGCAAAAACGCTGGTCAGATCTGCATCCGTAACGTCGTAAGACAGGTTGCCTACGTAGATTGACATAAATTGTCTCCAAAATTTGAAAGGTATGTAGAGCAAAATTTCGGAGAGAAGTCTGTCAATGGAAAAACGTGAAAATTCGTTAGTACTAGAAACAAATGCTGCTAACCGATCTCTAATCTCTATCACTACCATAGCACTTTTACCCAGCTTCTGGATTTTTGGGAGCATGGAAGCGTAAAAACACCTGGTTTATGGTCTTGATCTGACGCTTTCGCAGCTTGAATATCATTGCTGAAACGGGAGCATCCTTGGGGCTGAAAATGTCTTTTTGCAAGCGTTTTAGGCACTTTGCGATCGCCCAGATTTAGAGTCACGCGGTGGCGCAGATCGGTCGAAGAATTTTGGTGAAGTAATGTGTAGATGTAGCGCTCAGAGCGTCCAAATGCGAACATCCCACCGAGTTATCCAGCGCATCAGCGGAGCCATCCAGCCACACCAATGACTGTTTCACAGTTTGATCCCATGATGGCAACCTTTGATCGTGAACCCTTGGCACTGCCGGAATCCTGGCACAATAGGATTTCGAGACTCTGTGGGTTTAGCGTGTGATTATCACGGTGGCCAGTTTTAAGGGAGGGGTCGGCAAGACAACAGCGGCGATTCACCTGGCGGCGTTTTTGCAAACGCAGGGAGAAACACTGCTGATCGACGCCGACCCCAACCGCTCGGCAACGGGCTGGGCCAAGCGGGGCAGTCTCCCCTATGAGGTGGTGGATGAATGGCGATCGCCCCAGCGAGTCCGCAACTTTAGCCATGTGGTGATCGACACCCAGGCGCGGCCAGTGCAGCGAGATTTGGAACTGCTGACGGACGGCTGCGATTTGCTGATCTTGCCGACAACGCCCGATGTGCTGGCGATGGATGCGCTGGTGTTGACGCTGGAATGCCTGCACACCATTGGCGCAAATCGCTACCGGATTTTGCTGAATATCATTCCGCCCAAGCCCAGCCGCGATGGTGAAACCGTGCGATCGCTGCTGCAAGCGTCTGAAATGCCGGTATTTGCAGGAGGCGTGCGGCGGCTGGCGGCGTTTCAAAAAGCAGCGCGAGCCGGGGTGCCTGTTTACGAGGTAAAAGATCCGCGCGCGGCCGATGGCTGGCAAGATTATGTCGCGGTGGGGCAAGAAATGCTGGAGGGCTTTGGCGGATGAAAACTGACGTAACAGACCCGGCTTTTGGCGAGCTAAAGGCGCAACTTTGGGCCCACATTCAGCAGGTGGCGCGCGATCGCGATCCGTACATCGCCAGCGAAGGACACTTTTACGTTCAGCACTATCTGCAAGAAAACCTAGCGCGGTGGGGCGCAGTTGAGGTGCAGCAGTTCACAGTGCGGGGTCAGACCCACCAGAATTTCTTACTCAAGCTGCCAGGGCAAGATTCTAAACTGCCGCCGGTTCTGGTCAGCGCACACTATGACGCAGTGCCCGGAACACCGGGAGCCGACGATAATGCGACGGGGGTGGCGGTGTTGCTGGAGCTAGGGCGATCGCTCTCGGCCACGCCGGCCCGCCATCCGGTGTGGCTGGTCGCCTTTGACCTGGAGGAATTTGGGCTGGAAGGCAGTCGCCACTGCGCCGCGCAGCTTTATGCCGCTGGTCAGCGGCTGCGGCTGATGCTGTCGCTGGAAATGCTGGGCTATTGCAGCGCCGAAGCCAATTCCCAGCGCTATCCCGCCGATTTTTTTCGCTACTTTTACCCCAGCGAAGGCAACTTTATCGGGTTGATTGGCAATCCGGCGATCGCCCTCGATTTGCAGCACCTCAGCCGCAGCCTGCACCGGGTGGGAAAGGTGCCTGCTCACTGGTTTCCCGCAGTGAATCAGGGAAAAGGCCTGCCGGACCTGCGCCGCAGCGACCACGCCCCCTTTTGGGACTTGGGGTATCCGGCCGTGCTGATCACCGACACCGCCAACTTGCGCAATCCCCATTACCACCAGTCCAGCGATCGCCCCGAAACGCTCGATCTAGATTTCTTAACCCGCGTTTGCCAGGGATTGCAGCACGGCATCCAAAGTTTGTGAGGGGTTAGGAGCTGTCGCTGAGCAATAATTCCCCATCGCTACTGGCCTAGCTCCTGCGATCGCCTTGCTGCTGCTTTTACGGCTTCGATTAGCGCCGAGCGGAGTCCGGCTTGTTCCAGGGTGGCGATGCCGGCAATCGTGGTGCCGCCGGGACTGGTGACGCGATCTTTCAGTTCACTGGGATGTATGCCTGTGGCTGCCAGCAGCTCGGCGGTGCCGCGCAGGGTTTGGATAGCGAGCTGGGTGGCGATCGCTCGGGGCAGCCCGGCTGCTACGCCGCCATCGCTAAGGGCTTCCACGATCAGCGCGACATAGCCCGGGCCCGAGCCAGAAAGCCCCGTTACGGCATCCATTAGCGATTCGGGCACCTCCACCACGTCACCCACCGCCTGAAAAATTTGGCGCGCCTGCTCCAGGTGAACGGGCTGGGCATGTCGTCCGGGGGCGATCGCCGTCACGCCTGCGCCCACAGTCGCGGGAGTGTTAGGCATAGCCCGCACGACAGGATGATCAGGAAACCCTGCCTCTAGCCGATGCAGCGGCACACCCGCCAAAATTGACAGCACCAGCGCCGACGAGGGGAAAGACGGCAGGGCATGAGTCACTACATCAAAGACTTGGGGCTTAACGGCCAGCAGCAAGACATCGGCATGTTCAACGACAGCGGCATTCTCAGCCGTCACCTGCACGCCATATTCCCCTGCCAAAAAGTCGCGTCGCGCCGCAGTAGGCTCCCCAACCGTGACCTCATCCGAGGCAAAGATACCCTTGCCGAGCAGACGAGACAGCAGGGCCTCAGCCATCACTCCGCCGCCAATAATTCCCAGCTTCACTATGTTCTCCGAGCATTTGCTGAACGGGCTGCTTTCGCCTGTCTTGATTTCGATCAATCAAGATGCGTCTTGTGCTAATAGATTGCGTCATGCTGACTGGAGCATCATCCCAAACGCAGACTGTTTTTGGCAGCATAGCTCTGCGTCGCCTTCCGGTCTGGTTTCTCAACACAAAAACCCCTCAGCCAGCTCCAAAGAAGTCTGCATGATTGGCAGAAGGGCAGGAGAGATGACGGGGGGGGTGATTGCGAGTGTGACGCGGAAGCTCAGGCCATGCGGGCTTGCTGCTCTCCCCAGGTAGGGGCGGGCGACGTCGGCCGACCGGGCTGCATCGGCTGCGGAAGGGGCAGGTCGCCGGGCATGTTGAGCTGAGTGCTGACCTGCACACAGTTCGGCGTGAACAGGAAAATGCTTTCGCCGATGCGCTCCTGATGTCCATCGATGGCGTAAGTGCCACCCGCCAAAAAGTCTACGGCGCGCTGGGCTTGATCGGGGTCCATGATGGTGAGGTTGAGCACGACCGACTTGCGCTCCCGCAGGGCGCGAATCGCCTGGGGCATTTCTTCAAAGGTGCGCGGTTCCATCACCACGACTTCTGACATGCCGTTGACGCCGGGCATCCCAATCACGTTGCCCATGCTGGAACCCATCTCAGTCGTCATCAGCGGGCGATCGCGGACACGGCGACGGCGCGGCTCGTCTTCTACCGAGGGCTGGATGTTTTCTTCCTGGTAGAGGTTTTCATACGCCTGCCCGTCCATTTCGTCATATTCATATTCATAGTCGGCCGGATCATTCAGACCCACAAAGTCACGCAGCTTAGAAAAGATGCTCACAGGTCACGCTCCATCACATAACGTTAATTGAGTTAATTTCTGACAATCACACCAGGGCAAACTCTAACATCGAGGGGAGATTTCAAGTCGAGATTTCATGCACTCAGGCGAGAATGCCCCTATTAACCCGATCGCGATAAGGCTTAAGCATAAATTAATAATCTAAGCGCTTACCCAACGGGCTTGAAATTCCGCTCAAGTTACTCGTTTTGAGTTCTCAGTATATAACAGATTTAGAAAATCAATACCTAATTGGGAATTGATTCAAAAAAATTGCCAATCACTCTCCGAGCGATCGCCCTCACAGTTTATCGAGCCAATCGAAAATTCTCAAGTAATAGTAGATCGGCTTAATTCTGGATCAGATTCTATCCACAATTAGCGCCGATCTGGTTTAGGAATGAAGAGCGTGGAAGGTTCGATCCACGCTGGGGGGGATGGTGGAGATCCCCCTTTCACAACCGGCTGTTTAAACGCAAAAAGCGATCGCTCAAAAGTCGTCGTTGTCCTGATCCCAAGCTTGGCGCTGACGGCTTAGCCGGGTTTCGATCAGGAAAACCTATCAATCGCGATCGCCTGGCGAAATTTGCTGATCAATCGCTGATCAAACTGCACGTCCTGTTAAGACGGGTTTTGCTCTGCGGCATATTAGGTCGATGAATCGATCAAGCCCTGATCTACTAAGTAAATTATTGGCGATTTATGGTGCTCAACTGCTGGCAAGAACTCAGCTGCAACGTCCATGAAAACATCCATGAACATCCCACGAATACTCTCATGCAATATTCTATGCAACATCCGCTCGGCTCAAAAGGGCTGGCAGATTGTAGCTGGCAGATTGTAGACTGATGCTTCCGCAATGGGTGCGAGATCCGCGATAGGCGATCGCGCTTTGCCGACGTGAGCCTCGGATCGGCAGGGTCGTTGAGGCAGACTTTAGACCGCTGGCGCAGAGCGGGTTAGGCGGTTGGTCTGGCCCCAAACAGGCTGCGACCGAGCCGAATCACGGTCGATCCAGCTTGCACGGCAAGGGGGTAATCTTCTGACATTCCCATTGAGAGATGCTCCATCCGGATGGTTTGCCAGGTTTGTTGACGAATTTTCTCCGCCAGTTCGCGCGTTTGGATAAACACAGATTGAGTCGTGTCTGCATCCAGTCCGTAGGGCGGAATCGTCATCAGTCCTGCAATGTCCAAATGGCGACATTCATCCAGTTGGGGCAGATCGGCCAGCAGTTCCGGCACCGTCCAGCCAAACTTGTTGGGATCAGGCAGAATTTTGACCTGGAGACAGACGCGAGGGCGGCGGGGGCGATCGCCTGCGAGCTGGTCGAGGCGTTGAGCCAGCTTGAGACTATCGACGGAATGAATCCATTGAAAATGGTCGAGCGCTTTGGCGGCCTTATTGCGCTGCAGATGACCGATCAGATGCCAGGTGATGTCGGTCAAGTCTTGCAGCTCGGACTGTTTGGCGATCGCCTCGGGCAGCCGACTTTCGCCAAAGTCTCGCACGCCCGCCGCATAGGCCGCCCGCATTGCCTCTACGGGAACCTGCTTAGTCACAGCCATCAATAGCACCGAATCGGGCAGCGTTTGGCGAATTTGGTGAATCGTCTGGGCGATCGCCTCGGGCGCAGCAATAGTCATGCAAAAGATTATAGGAAAGTCTGCTTGTAAACCAGGTGCAGCGCTGTATATTCGGGTTCACTGCCGCTGCGTCGCAGGCTGCGCAGGCGGTGTTCCAGTAAGATGCGGGCGTCGGAGCGGCCGATTGGGTCAAACTGCAACCCTTCTGGCGTTGCCGTTACTAAAAAGAACAACCGCTGAGCATATAGTGTGGCAAACAGCTCTTGATTTGCGTTGACTTCGCAAACCTGATAGAGCAGCCCAAAGGTCGGGTGATTCAGGTAGGATTCGCGACTCATTCGAGCTGCATTAGCTCCCGGTAAAGGGGCGGACGGCGATTGAACAAATTTCATAAATCGTTAAATATGACAGCAGATTAGCAGAGTGTGGAACCACAAAGAAGCGCAAACTTTGGGAGTTTTGAGCTGGCAGCCTACGACTTTAGACGGAGATTTTATGCAAACAGCCCTTTGCATAGCCCCTTCCGCAAACAAGTCAGACGAGGTAGATGTTCCGATAAAACAGATCCGGGCTGGCGGCGGGAAACGCTTAGCCGATCTGACGCTCTTCGCACAATGGGCGAAAGGGACACCCGGCGTTTTGGTCTAGAACCGCTACTCCGCAACATTCCTGAGGAAGATCACCATGGCGATCGCATATTCTCCGTCATGGCTGAGGCTGAGTTGCCAGTTGTCGCCTGCCGCAGCGCCCCACTTGGCGGCTGCGCCATACAGACAAACCCTGGGGGCACCGCTGCCTTGGCGCTGAATCTCTACATCGGTATAGCGAATTCCCCGCCAGCCCGTCCCCATCGCTTTAACGACGGCTTCTTTGGCAGCCCATCGACCTGCCAGTCTGACAATGCCAGTCTGGTTTGCCATGGCCTGTGCGCTAGCTTGCCAATAGTCTTGCTGCTCGATGGCAGTGTAGACCTTTTTCAAAAAGCGATCGCCAAAGCGGTCAATTAGCGCCCTGATTCGAGGGATGTGGACGATGTCTGTCCCCACAGAGATGTTCAATCGCGCCTCAAAATAGGTTCACAGTAATACTCTATGCCAGTTTGTATAGCTATGCTACAAAAACTAGTTTTCTTTAAGTTTCTCTTAACCCGGAGAGCAGGGGCAGAAACTGGGAAACTCGCGATCGCCCGTTCAACCACCCCACCAAAATCTAGCCCCGACAAATAGAATCAGGGCTGCTAGGGCCAGCCAATCGAGCCAAAACACCTGAAACTGATGCCAATTGACCCGATGGCGATTGGCACTGGTAAAGCCGCGCACCTGCATAGCGCTGGCAATCTGCGTCGCCCGCACCAGCAGGTTATCCACAAGCCGCTCGGCAACGGTCAACCCCACCTGGGCCGTGCCGCGAAATCCTAGTTTGCGCCAGTTAATCGCCCGCGTCTGCACGGAGCGAATGAGGTTTTGAATTTCTTCTAATACCAAGGGAATAAACCGCAGCGACAGCGTCAGCGTCAGGACAATTTCGGTAACCGGGACGCCCCAGCGCCCCAGCGGCTTGAGCAGGCTTTCCAAGCCAGCCGTAATTTCTTCAGGGGCTGTGGTCAGCAAAAACAAGTTAGTGCTGACGAGCAGCGTAAACACCAGCGTGCCTACTCGAGTGCCCAAATTGAGCGATCGCCGCGTCACGCGGATCGGCCCTGCCTGCACTAGAACATACTGATAGTCTTGCGCCAGGTTGAGGGATACAGGTGGGCGATCGCCCGATGGCGAAACCGGAGGCGCAGTCGCGGGCACCGTCACCCACAGTTCCTCGGCTGGCGTGCGGGGCTGATGAGAAACGGTCAATCCGTCAGGCACCACCAGCGTCACCAAAAACAGCAGCAGGCTAAACAGGGCCGCTAACCCGACCTGCCGTCGCCACACTCGCAGCGGCAGCAGTGTGCTGACGATCAGCGCCAGCAGCCAGCCCACCAGCGACAGCCGCCAGTAAGGAGTCGCCGCAATCGGCGTTAGCACAAACGCCATCAGCCAGGCCGCCTTGATGCGGGGATCAAGCCGGTGTAGCCAGGTGATGGGTTGTTCCAGATAAAGCCCAATCGGGAGCGATCGCAGCAGATCCATAGCCGTTCAGCTTATACCTTTGTGGCTCGGTTAGCAGTGTTGCGCTCCATTTCGCGCAGCTTTTTGCCCCGCCAAAAGAAGCGAATGGGCGTCCCAGCAAAGCCAAGAGACTTGCGAAACTGCCGCTCAATGTAGCGGCGATAGTTGTCGTTAAACAGCTTAGGATCGTTGACAAACAGAGCGATCGCCGGAGGCTGGGCACTGACCTGGGTGCCGTAGTAAATTTTGCCCTGTCGCCCTTGGCGCGTAGTCGGCGGCGAGTGCCAGTTGCCCGCTTCCTCCAGCACCTCGTTAATTACCGAAGTCGAAACGCGGCGGCGGTGCTGCTCGGCCGCTCGGATCACCAATTCCAAAATTTTTTCTACCCGCTGCCCTGTCAGCGCGCTGACAAAGATCGTCTCGGCCCAGTTGGTGAAGTGCAGCCGATCTTCGAGATGCCGCTGGTATTCATAAATCGTGTGGGCGTCTTTTTCGATCGCATCCCACTTGTTGACCACAACGACGCAAGCTCGCCCGTCATCGGCAATGCGCCCAGCCAGTTTTTGGTCTTGCTCGGTCACACCATCCACCGCATCAATCACCAGCAGTACCACGTCCGCCCGCCGAATCGCTTTGAAGGAGCGGTTGATACCAAAAAACTCCGGCCCGTATTCCACTTGTTTTTTCTTGCGAATACCGGCGGTGTCGATCAGCCGATAGCGCTGGCCGTCGCGCTCCACCTGCATATCGATCGTGTCGCGGGTCGTGCCTGAAATCGGGCTGACGATCGCCCGATTTTCACCCACGAAGGCATTGAGCAGACTGGATTTGCCGACGTTAGGGCGACCGACAATGGCCACGCGAATTTCGTCGCTTTCTTCGAGCTGATCCGTCGCGGGCAAAAAGGTGATTAGCTCGTCTAGCAGTTCGCCAGTGCCGCTGCCATGAATCGCTGACACAGGATAGGGTTCGCCCAGTCCCAAACTCCAAAATTCTGCCGCCTGAATCAGCCCTTGCTCAACGGATTCGCATTTGTTCACCGCCAGCAGCACGGGCACCGACTGCTGCCGCAACCAGGTGGCGATCGTCTCATCCGCGCCTGTCACGCCCACCTGCCCGTCAACTACCATTATGGCTACACTTGCCTCTGCCAGCGCCGCCATCGCCTGCTCGCGAATCAGCGGCAAAAACTCGGTGTCGTCATCAAACACCAGCCCGCCCGTGTCTACCACCAGAAAATCTCGATCGTTCCAGAAAGCAGGTTTATACGTGCGATCGCGCGTTACCCCAGGCTCATCGTGAACAATCGCATCCCGCACCTCCGACAGTCGATTGACAAAAGTTGATTTGCCCACGTTGGGGCGGCCAATCACGGCAACAACAGGTAACGGCATAGGAGTTTGGGGATCAGGGGTTAGGAACGAGGGGCGAAGTCTTGTCTGGGTTGTCTTTGGTTTACCGCTACTTTTGGTTTACCGCCACTTTGGTTTACCGCCACTTTGGTTTACCGCCACTTTGGTTTACCGCTGCTTTGGTTTACCGCTACTCTGGGTTAACCGTTACTCTGGGTTAACCGTATTGCCAACGAACGTCTCAATGGCTGTCCTCAATGGCTGTTCTCGACGGCTTTTTAGAACGACGGCTAAACGCCTATTGAGGAGAATTTTAGGGCGTGTAATTGGGCGATCGCCCCCCAGACCCACCAACCTAAATTTACGCAGCTTTTCTATTGTGACGCACAACTCAGAGAATCGGGTCAGGATTCACCAACACCCAGCGGCTCTCTGCTCAGCCCTCCGTTCCCTTAATCTCGCAGCCCGCCCTTTACACGACCTTGCGTACTGCCGCTTGAGCCTCTCGCCGTAGCCCTTTAGCAATCCGAAATAGCTCCTTTCCGGTATGCAGATACTGCTCGTTATAGCTGGTCACAAAGCGTTCCAGTTCATCAATTCCATCTCCAACCTGGTTCAAGCAATAGAACAGATCAGCAGCCACCTTAGCAGTGCCAGGCGGGTTCGACATAGATTTAAAGGTGGTCTGCGCTTTTTTCAGCAGTTCTCGACACTCATCTAGATAGGTTTGAAATGCCTCCAGGAGTTCATCGTCGAAGGGGTCGGCCGCCAAGTCATCAAGCTGCTCTTTCAACGGATTCAGGATCTTAGAGATGAGGCGGTTAACGGGTTGATAGACCCGGTTAATCCAGCGCTTAAGCTGCTCATCGCTATCCTGCCCTGTTTTCCGCTGCTGATAGCGACGCTGCGCTGCGGCGGCACGCTGATGCCGACTTTCTGTCGGAGTTCCATCATTGATGTCAAAACCAGCGGCTTCCAGCCTTTCGATATCCTGCAACTGCTGGTCATAGGTGCGCCGACGCTGAGGATCACCCAAAACCTCATAGGCCGCATTAATCGTTGCAATATCATCATGTCCATCCAAATCGGGGTTTTGATCAGGATGAAACTGCTTCACCAGGCGACGATAAGACTGCTTAATCTCAGCTTGAGTCGCCGCTTGGTGAACGTCGAGGGTTTGGTAGTGGTTGTGCTGATGCATACGCTCATTGTAAAGCGGGTTGCAGAGCGGTTCAGGCGCTCAACGAACCAGACGCGATCAGCTCTGGATCTTGAAACAGGGGCGTGCTCAGATAGCGTTCACCAAAGCTTGGCTGAATCATCACAATCAGCTTGCCAGCATTTTCGGGACGCTTGCCGATCTGGATAGCAGCGGCCAGCGCCGCACCGCTCGAGATGCCGGATAGCAAACCTTCTTCACAGGCTAAGCGGCGGCCAAAGGCGATCGCCTCGTCATCCGTCACCGTCACCACTTCATCAATGATTTGCGTGTTCAACACTTGGGGAATAAAGCCCGCACCAATTCCCTGAATCTTGTGGGGGCCGGGACGACCGCCAGAGAGAACCGGGCTGTTGGCAGGTTCAACGGCGATCGCCTGAAATTCTGGTTTTTTCTGCTTCAATACTTCCGCCACACCCGTCAACGTGCCGCCTGTGCCCACTCCCGACACCAAAATATCCACCGCACCATCCGTATCCTCCCAAATCTCCAGCGCCGTTGTGTCCCGATGAATCTGAGGATTCGCCGGATTGCTAAACTGCTGCAACATATAGGCATCAGGCAATAAATTCACAATTTGCTGCGCCCGCTGAATGCACCCGCTCATGCCTTCAATTCCCGGCGTCAGCTCTAGCTCCGCCCCAAAGGCCCGCAGCATCGCCCGCCGTTCCGAACTCATCGTCTCTGGCATCGTCAAAATCAGCCGATATCCCTTTGCCGCCGCTGCCATCGCCAACGCAATCCCGGTATTGCCGGAAGTCGGCTCGACCAAAACGGTTTTCCCTGGCTCAATTCTTCCAGCCCTCTCCGCCGCCTCAATCATACTAATCCCGATTCGGTCTTTCACCGAAGCCGAAGGATTCATGCCTTCCAGCTTCACCACAATCCTGGCCACACAGTTTTCCGCCTGAGGAATCCGGTTCAACTGAACCAGCGGCGTGTTGCCAATCAATTGAGTTACATTCTGAACAATTCGCATGGTTAACCGAGTCCAACTAGATATAGTACATAATGTCTAAACGACAGCGAGACTCTCGCTTGTCTGCTAAGTCTTGGAGCGTCTGGCGCTGCAAGACCGAGTCCGCAGCCTGACCCGCTTCTTGCCAAACCTCCCAAATCACCATGCCCTCAACGGTCTTCGCCTCACGACCAGCATCGGTTGCTTGAGCGTCCTGACCCTCAATACAATTCACCACTTCCAGCACGTTGATCTTCCAAGGCTCTCGCGCTAACACGTAGCCTCCTTTTGCCCCCCGCTGGCTGCGAACCAAGCCCCCTCGTCTCAGGGTCGCCAACAGTTGCTCTAAGTAGCGATCGGGAATATTTTGTTCCGCGGCAATCTGGCGAATTTGTAACGGCTCTCCGCTGCTGTAGTGATTTGTCAACTCCAACAGCGCCAACAGGGCATACTCAGTTTTACAGGAAAGTTCCACAAGCTAACCAGGAATCAATGGCTTCTCCAGTATACCCCGGTTCTCCACCGGGGTTTTGGCTTTTCACATCTGGATAATGGTCGCGAAATTAGCTTCTTGTGTCGCATGACACTTTTGTATTCAGCCGCATTTAATTCAGCCACATTTGATTAAGCCACATAAGAGAAGCGGAACGTCGACTTGCATACGTTCCGCACCTCAAACCTTTACCCGAAGAGCGATGTAACAAAAGGCAGTCTTGAGGAATTTTACGATTAAAGCATTGCTTAAACTATACAAAAACAAAAGACCCCGCTTAGAGCAGGGTCTTTGAAATCAAACTAGCTCATTGAGGTGAGATTAACGAATCACACCCAGACTAGTCCTTAGAAACGGAACGAGGTACGCAGAACACCAATGAACGCATCGTCATCACTGTCACCCACGTCGGATACGAAAATCACACCAGGGGTGAGTGAGATGTTGTCCGACACGGGGAAGCGATAGAACACTTCTGCGTGGAAGGAACCACCCGTGTTGAAAGGCCCAGCATTGCCCAGCGTAGAGTTGCTAAAGGAACCCTGATAGGGAGGCACACCAGCAATGATGCCCAGCAAACTGCCTTCAACACCCAGGTCGCCAATACCCAGTGTTAGAGCGTAAGACCAAGCTTCGCCATCGCCACGGAAGGCCAGAGGACCTGCAAATGTACGGGTATCAACATACATACCCCAGCCGCCGATGGTGAAGGTGTCGGACAGACCGAACTCAAAGCTTAGACCGTAACCGTTGTAAACCGAAGGCGAGGCATCACCCAAGCTGTTTGGCTCAGAGATGTAGCTGTTAACGTAGGTCAGTGCCACAGTCAAGTCGCCAGGCGAGAAGGTCAACTGACCAAAAGCGGTGTAGTCGCCATTAAACAGACCTGCACCGTTAGAAGGATTGTTGCCTTCACCCGTTAAGTATCCCAAACCAAGCTGCAAAGCATCGCTCAAGTCAAAGGTCAAACCGAAGCCGATGTCCTGAGCTTCTTCACCCAAGTCATAAATCGGGTTGTAGCCGAAGTAAGACAGAGAGCCTTGCTCACCATCATCGAAGGAGCTGACTGAGGTTACGATATCCGAGATCCCTTCGCCACGAGCACCCAGATAAACCGTCGCGGGGCCGAGGGGGAAATAGTATTCCAAGCGAGAAACGGTTACGTTGAAGCCACCGCCACTGTCGAAGGAGAAATCAGTAGGCTCTGTAAAGTCCTGGCTGACGGGAGAGATCTGAGCACCCGAAACTGCGTTGAAATCAACGAAGTTACCTGCTTGCAAACGAGTTCTCAAGCGGTCTTCACCCGTGAAGCTGGTGTCGAAGTTCAAACGAACACGGCTTTGGAACACCGTATTGTTCGCATCTTCGATGGCACTGCTGCCGAAAATATCGGAGAAGGCGAAGACAGCACGACCGTTCAAACGAGTGGTGGTGGAGAACTGGTTTGCTTCCAGCTCTTCAACCGCTGCTTCCAGAGCATCTACGCGACCGCGCAGCACAGCCAGCTCAGCCGCAAACTCCCGCTGAAGGGCTTCGATGCGAGCAAGCGCTTCGGGGTCGAGGCTTTCCAGACGACCAACCACTGCATCCAAGCAGGAGGCCAGACCAGCAGCGAACTCGTAGCGAGTCATCGCCCGTCCACCTTTGTAGGTGCCATCAGGATAGCCTTCCAAGCAATCCAGTCCACCTTGCTCTTCAGAGTTTGCCAGGTAGGCGAGTGCTTCGTAAGCCCAGTCTCCGGGGCTGACATCAGAGAATTCTGTAACGGAGGTTACCTGGGCTAGAGAGCCATTGGCGCGACCTTCGTTGCTGTACTGCATCACCTGATCGAGCGTCGCTACCGAAGGTTCAGACTGAACCTGGGCGCTAGCGGGCGCAATCGAAGAAACTAGTGCAGCACCTAAAACTGCTGGAGTAACCAGCAAAGAGTTCCAAAGAACCTTTGACAGCATTGCTTATGTCCTCACACCTTAAAATAAAGAACTCGCAATCAATAATCGTTATAGCATCGACTGCTCAGGACTTCTACCCAAGCAACACTGAGAAATCAGCGCTGTCTGTGAGAAATCTTTTACAACGACTGTTGCTAACTCTATAGACTGCACTCGCTCAAACACCCATCAGTGTAGCAGGTACTCTCTTGTTTTGCTTGAGTATATGAGTTAAGGAAACGTAAAGGACTAAGGCAGAATTGGCGGCAGGATTGGCTGTTCTACAACTGGACAAGAGGGATGTATCAATTCAGATTTGGTCAATTTGGGCTGCCAAATCAAAATCTTTCTGAGTTAGCCCGCCTGAGTCGTGGGTGGTCAGTGTAATGATGACCTGGTTGTAGGAAATTGAAATATCCGGGTGATGACCTGCTGCCTCCGCAGGCTCAACCAGCTTATTAACGAAGGCGATCGCCTCGATAAAGTCCTTGAAAGTGCGTCTAGACTGGATGCGATCGCCCTGAACTGACCAGTCTGCAAGGCGTCCTAATTGGGATTGAATCTCTAAATCAGTTAGCTTTTGAGTCATTGTTGAAGTTCCCTTTGAAACCTTTCACTGAAGACTTTCACTTTCTACGCTAAAGCAGGTCTACTGCCCTTGCCATCATCACAGAGCAATAGAGCACTAGTCGTAAAGTGTACGAAAAAGCACTCATAAAACTATCCGCTCCCACCGAGGGACGCTTTTGGTAAAACCTGAGCGTCATGCGGTGAGAGCGGTGTAGCGGGTCTTCAAATTGAACTAGACTGCCGGGAGGAACTCTGAGCCAACTCAGGATCTCCCAGAAAACTTGATTCTGATTAAAGCTGGGTCAAGCTATGAGAGAACAGCCCCGGCACACAGCCAGTACATCTCAACCTGACGACCCATACATTTACTACTGTCCTGCACAGGCATCACCTCCTATTTCTTTAATGGTTAATGACTGAACTCGATTGCCGCTGAAAAAACTGAGTTTTCTCAATGGCTTAACTCAATGTCTTAATGAGAATATAGCACAGGCAACCAACTCAATGGGGCGAAAGCCAATGATTTTCAGGAGTTTGGCGGTCATTTTCTAAACCGAAGGAGTGCCACACCAAGCAACCCTAAAAAAAAGCACCTCCACAGAATGGTGAAGGTGCCAAAGACTGAAGCAAATCTTCAGTGAAACAACTCAAACCCTTACAGAGCGTTACCGCGAGGCAGCACTTCTTCGGGGAATACAAATTGTTCGTGAGGCTGGTCTTGAGGAGCCATCCAGGCGCGGATACCCTCATTCAGCAGAATGTTCTTGGTGTAGAACGTCTCAAATTCCGGGTCTTCTGCGGCGCGAATCTCCTGCGACACAAAGTCATAGGCCCGCAAGTTCAGCGCCAAGCCCGCAATCCCGATGCTTGCCATCCACAAACCTGTCACTGGCACAAACAGCATGAAGAAGTGCAGCCAGCGCTTGTTGGAAAAGGCAATTCCGAAGATTTGCGACCAGAAGCGGTTGGCAGTCACCATTGAGTAGGTTTCTTCTGACTGCGTCGGGTTGAAGGCGCGGAAGGTGTTGGCATTCTCGCCGTCTTCATACAGGGTGTTTTCCACCGTTGCTCCGTGGATGGCGCACAGCAGCGCACCGCCCAGGATGCCCGCAACGCCCATCATGTGGAAGGGGTTGAGGGTGAAGTTGTGGAAGCCTTGCACAAATAGGATGAATCGGAAGATGGCGGCAACCCCAAAGCTGGGGGCGAAGAACCAGCCCGACTGTCCCAAGGGATACAGCAGGAAGACGCTGACAAACACTGCGATGGGACCGGAGAATGCCAGGGCGTTGTAGGGGCGGATGCCGACGAGCCGAGCAATCTCAAATTGACGCAGCATGAAGCCGATGAGTCCAAAGGCTCCGTGCAGGGCGACAAACGTCCACAGACCTCCCAGTTGGCACCAGCGGGTGAAGTTCCACTGGGCTTCGGGACCCCACAGGAACAGCAGGCTGTGTCCCAGGCTGTTCGGCGGGGTGGAGACGGCGACGGTCAAAAAGTTGCAGCCTTCCAGGTAGGAGCTGGCAATCCCGTGGGTGTACCACGAGGTGACGAAGGTGGTGCCGGTCATCCAGCCGCCCAACGCCAAGAAGGCGCAGGGGAATAGCAGGATGCCTGACCACCCTACAAAGACGAATCGGTCGCGCTTTAGCCAGTCGTCGAGAATGTCAAACCATCCTCGCTGGGCTTGCGCTCTTCCCATTGCTATGGTCAT
>RFIF01000511.1 GCA_003695655.1 Cyanobacteria bacterium J069 | reverse complement strand
CCTAACCCCTGACCCCTAACCCCTGAAACCTGCCTCACCCCTACTCGTGCTCAGCCGCTCGATGGTTTCTGTCCGCTCTTGGTGCAGTGCCGCAATTGCTTGGGTTGCCTCGCTGAGCTGGCTCGCCAACTGAGTCAGCAGATATTGGGCAAAGGCATGGGCCACCTGGGGCGATCGCGTTTGCATTTGGGCCAGCGCGTTAATCGACAGGCGATGCAGCGTGCTGGCGCGGTGAGCAACGGCTGAGTAAGGGTAGATCGAGCGGCTGTAAAACTCCCGATCGCCTATCAGATCGCCCGACTGATAGGTGCGAGCCGATGCCGCTTGCCCCGCTGTAACGCCCGCTGCAACGCCCGATGCAGCGGGCGTTACAGCACCCGACGTGGCGATTTGCCCGATTTCCACAAAATATAGCGCCGTGGGGCGATCGCCCTGCCGAAATAGCACCTCGCCCGGCTCCAACTGCACCACTTCCAGATAGGTCATGAAGTCATCAAGCTGGTCGGGCTGAGGAAAGACACGGGTCAGGTGGACGGCCAGCGGCAGCGATCGCCCGCGCCGATTAATTCGCTGCAAATCGAGCGCTAGCGGCGTGGTGCGGCGGGTCGGCAAATTCGGCTGGTGCCTACCGTCGGCAAACAACTGCGTAAACTCGTCTACCGTGTAGGAGGCATACCAGTCGCGGCAGTAAATTTGCTGGGGAATCATCAGCAGCTCCACCGCCTGCTCGGCAATCACCCGAAACTGAATGGGGAGTTGGCGCACCGCTTCCACATCGCCCAGCGGCTTCCACGGCACCACCGCCCGCATGTGATAGTCGCCCGCCCCCGCCTGCTTCAGTCCGTCACCCAGCGGAATGTACACAAATCCAGCCCGAATCCCCGGCTCCATCAGCACTTCGCCCGCTTTGAGCGTGATCAGGCGAGTTTCGGCAAAGGCCCGATCCAGATCGATGTGATCAACTTTATGCCCTGATTTCACCAGTTGATCGAGCAGGGAAAGCTGTTCGCGCACGCCCCACTGGGGCGGCTTTCCGCTCAAATATAGGTTGACCTGAAGCAAATCGGCAGATTGTAGCGACGCGACCGCCTGAATCCGCCCGTCCAGGCTGGGGTTGAGCTGACGCAGCTCCTCACAGACCAGCGGGGCAAAGTCGGGATTGTCGTCTACGCCCTCCACCCAAATTTGCATGGCGGCTTCCGGCTTCAGCCCTGCTTGCAGCTCGGCTGACTCCTCAGGCGATCGCCGGAAGCTGGCAATCACATCGGCCTGAATGTCTTGAATCACGACAGCAGCGCTGTAGGCCGCCCAGCGGGTGGCCTCCGGGCTGGCAAAGGCTCCCCGCGTAAACGCAATGCGCAGGTTGCCCGCTGGGTCGAGGTCGGAGTTGTCCATGTTGGCTTCGCCCGCGCTGATGGCGTCTTTGCCTTCTACCAGAAACAACTGAGCGCGATCGCCACTTTGCAACGCATAGATCGCGTTGGCCGTTTCCTGGCTGACAAAGACCTGATATCCCGCTGAGGTCGTGAACGTCGTTCCCCGCTGGCGCAGCGCATCCGCACACCGCAGCGCCCGCACCGTGTCGATCACATCCAGCGCCAGGTCTTGCACCGCTGGCGCATCGTCCACCAGCCAGGCAAAGGCCGTCTGCTCAAACGCTTCAGCCGAGCCATACAGCCGCTGCATATCGGGATTCTGGCGCTGGTCGGCCCCTGTGCGGGCCTCAAACGCCGTCAGGTTTACCTTGGCCGCATCCAGAGCTTGCAGCAGGCGATCGCCCTCTGGCATGTTTACTGCTGTGTCCGGGTGCTGCGACGGATGCTGCGACGGGTGCTGCGACAAGTATTGAGTCAGACGACGCTCGGCGATCGCCACCTGCTGCTGATGATAGAGATAGTGCAGCTCCGTTTGCACGCAGTGTTGCAGCGTGTCTCGCAGTGCATAGCGGTCATTCAACAGGGCGATCGGCACTTTGCTTTTGCTATGCCCCATCGACAGCGCCAGCATCTCTCGCAAGACCCGCTGCGGCGGCTGCGCCAGCCCTCCCGCCGCCGCCAGATTCATCAGCCGCCAGGCCACATTGCCAGAATTCTCCTGCCACAGCAGCGCCACCCAGGGATCAAATTCGGGGCTAAACATGAGCTGGGCCGCAAACTCTGGGTGGATTGCCCGCCCAAAGGCCGAAAAATTCTTCATGCCAATGTCATGCAGATAAGCCAGCATCGCCCCATAGCCCAGCATGAACTCCAGCCGCGAGGGCGATCGCCGGAGAATCAGCAGCCCGTCAATCTGAGGAATCACCTGAAGAATCTTGCGGGCAATGTCTCGACCGTGCAAAATTCCGTGATCTGAAAACAGCGCCACATGCTTTAGCGGGTTCTTCAGAAACGCGGCATCCTGCACGACGGCTTCTAGCCTGGATTGCTCTGTCACCCGAGCGTAATAGTTCTGCTCGATGTAATCTGTGAACGCTTGAGGTAATTTGACGGCGGCATTGACCATAGAACTCTGCCGCAGAACAAGGGCAAAAGCAGGGCGTTGTATACACAAATTGCCTTGACTACGGCAAATCCGTTGAGATCCCCCTAAATCCCCCTTAATAAGGGGGACTTCCGGGCGCTAGATGTCCAAATCCGTGAGGTTGAGCCGTGGCCCGTAGGTTTCGATGAACTCGCGGCGGGGAGCCACGCGATCGCCCATCAGCACCGTAAAGATGCGATCGGCCTCAGCCGCGTCTTCAATCTCCACGCGCTTCAGGGTGCGGCTGTCGGGGTTCATCGTGGTGTCCCAAAGCTGCTGCGGCATCATTTCCCCCAGACCCTTAAAGCGCTGGGTTTCCACCTTGGCATTTTCGGGGAAGCTGGCGATCAGCTGATCCCGCTCGCGATCGCTGTAGCAATAGTAATGGCTGCGGCCGCGCTCAATCTTGTAGAGCGGCGGGCAGGCGATATAGACATAGCCCTGATCCACCATCGACCGCTGATAGCGATAGAAGAAGGTGAGCAGCAGCGTGCGAATGTGGGCACCATCTACGTCCGCGTCGGTCATGATAATGATGCGGTGATAGCGCAGTTGGGTCGAGTCGAACTCTTCGCCCTTGATGCCCAGACCCAGCGCCGTAATCAGCGCCTGAATCTCGGTGTTTTTGTAGATCTTGGCATCGTCGGTTTTTTCAATATTCAGGAT
>RFIF01000510.1 GCA_003695655.1 Cyanobacteria bacterium J069 | reverse complement strand
CTCGATCGCGAGGATGCCGACGCGGCAGAAATCGTGCAGCAGCAGTTCTTGCAAGAAAACCTCCAGCCGATTTTGGATTGCAAACTTGAGCAGGTGGAATATACCAGCGCAGGCAAAGTGATTCACTATAGCCAAAACGGCGTTGTCAACAAGATCGTGGTCGATGAAATCCTGGTGGGAGCCGGCCGCGCGCCCAATGTAGAGGGGCTAAACCTGGAAGCCGTGGGCGTGAAATATGACCCGCGCAAAGGCGTGGTAGTGAATGACTATTTGCAAACGACCAACCCGCGCATCTATGCCGCTGGCGACATTTGCATGGACTGGAAATTTACCCATGCCGCTGATGCCGCCGCCCGCATCGTGATCAAAAACACCCTGTTTTCGCCCTTTGGGCTGGGACGCAGCAAGCTGAGCAGTCTGGTGATGCCCTGGGTTACATACACCGATCCGGAAATTGCCCATGTGGGGCTATATGAGCAGGAAGCCCAGGAAAAAGGCTTGGACGTGAACACCATCAAGATTCCTTTTTCCACGGTCGATCGCGCTCTGGCAGATGGCGAACCGGAGGGCTTTGTGAAAATTATGCACAAACGCGGGTCAGACCAAATTTTGGGGGCGACGATTGTGGCGCGTCATGCGGGCGAAATGATCAGCGAAGTGACGCTGGCGATCGCCACCAAGCAGGGACTTAGCGCCCTGTCCGGCGTGATTCATCCTTATCCTACCCAGGCGGAAGGCATCAAAAAAGCCGCCGACACCTACCGTCGGACGCTGCTGACGCCCCGCACCCAGTCTTTGCTAAAGCTATTGACCAAGTTTAGTTAAGCCCCGAAATTCAGCCCCGAAATTCAGCCCCGAAATTCAGCCCCGAAATTCAGCCTCGAAATTCAGCCCCGAAATTCAGCCCCGAAATTCAGCCTCGAAACTCTGTTCGGGTTCGACCTTGCCCCATCTTTAGCGTTCACTGTTTCAACTTTGTCCTGTCGCAGTGGCGAATGCTGCTGAGGAAATTTATGATGTTCTCACGTTCAGTTTTCCGAAATCGAGCTTTGCAGCGGATGTTTTGGTTTGTGATGAGTGCGATCGCCCCGTTCCTGATCAGTCTGCCGGTGTTGGCCCAAGAGGCGGCGAATGCTGGTGGGTTCAACCCGCAAGAGCTGTTGCGCAATGCCCTGACCTGGATTGACGGGCTGGGCGTGGTCGGTGGACTTGCGTTTATTGGAATTTATATTATTGCCGCGATCGCGTTTTTGCCCGGCTCGATTCTGACGCTGGGGGCGGGCGTGGTGTTTGGCGTGGTGCTGGGGTCGATTTACGTGTTCATTGGGGCTACGCTGGGGGCGATCGCCGCGTTCTTGGTCGGTCGCTATCTGGCGCGGGGCTGGATCAGCAAAAAAATTGAAGGAAACCAGAAGTTCGCAGCGATCGACGGTGCAGTCGCCCACGAAGGGTTCAAGATCGTGCTGCTGACACGGCTATCGCCTGTCTTTCCGTTTAACCTGCTGAACTATGCCTTTGGCGTTACGGGCGTCGGCCTCCGGGATTATGCGCTGGGATCAATCGGCATGATCCCCGGCACGATCATGTATGTGTATCTTGGCTCTCTGGCGGGCGATCTGGCGCGGATTGGCAGCGAAGGCCAGCCCACCAATCCCACGGTGCAGTGGGCAATTCGGATTATCGGCTTCATTGCTACGGTGGCTGTGACGGTGTACGTCACCCGCGTCGCCCGCAAAGCGCTGGCCGAAAAGGTCAGCGAACCGATGGCTGACCAGGAAGTGCGGCTCTGAAGCAGGCTATCTGTTGGGGAAGGCGATCGCCCTCCCCAGCCTTGCCCCCACAGCCTTGCCTACTCAGACGCGCCACCGCCTGGGGAATAGTGCAAAATCAAAGGGAACCTTCCTGCCTGTGTGTCCCTAGCATTCATGTTTGCATCCTTTAAAGCGCTCCCTGGCTGGCTTCGCCTGTGGATTTTGTTTCCGCTGGGGTTCCTCAATTGTTGGCTATTGCTATTGCTGCTGGATTACCTCAGCCCGTTCGTCGGCATCCTGGGTTCAGCGGCAATTTTTGCGTTTTTGCTCGATATTCCGGTGCTGTTGCTACAACAGCGGGGCGTGCCGCGCGGCTGGGCGATCGCCCTCGTCCTCAGCGTCGCCCTGCTGCTGCTCAGCCTGACGGCGATTATCCTCGGCCCGCTGCTGCTGCAACAGCTCAGTGCCCTGGTGTCCAGCCTGCCGCAAATCATCGACTCTGGCAAGCTCCAGCTTCAGGTCTTGCGACAGTGGGCGATCGCCCAAAACCTGCCGATCCAGCTTTCCGACCTGCTCAACCAAACCATCAACCAGTTGGGCAGCGTCTTTCAGCTCGCAGGCAGCAAGCTGCTGGGAATTCTGACGGAAACCATCAGCAGCCTGATCAACGTGCTGTTTTTCGTCGTGCTGACTATTTTCATCATTGTGGGCGGCGAGGCCGCCTGGGACGGCATCTTTAGCTGGCTGCCCACGCCCTGGAATGAAACCTTGCAGGACTCAATTCAGAATACCTTTCGTCGCTACTTTGGCACCCAGGCAATTTTGGCAGGCATCCTCAGCGTGGCGCAAACGGTGGGCTTGCTGGTGTGGGGCGTCCCCTATGCCGCGCTATTTGGCGTGACGATGGGACTGGCGACGCTAATTCCCTATGCGGGCGCGGTGGCCACAGTAATCATCAGCATCATTGTGGCGCTGCAAGACTTTGGGCAAGGCGTGCGGGTGCTGATCACGGCGATCGCCATCGGCCAGGTCAACGATATCTTACTTTCCCCCCGGCTTATGGGCGAAACCATTGGACTCAACCCCATCTGGCTGATCGCAGCCCTGTTTCTCGGTGGCAAAGTTGGTGGTGTGCTGGGGCTGCTGGTTGCCGTACCCATCGCCAGCGTCATCAAAAGCACCACCGATCAAATGCGCCAATCTGGTGCTGAAAACATGACTGTAAATCTGAACAAACCCTGACAGGTTAGGCTCGCTTAGCGCAATGCCTAAACCCCAAAAACCAATTGCTACTGCTTTGTTCGATCACTCATGCCTCAGCGCAGCCAGACCGATTTGCCGAGGCTGTTTATTGGGGGGAACTTTCTATCGATGGGATGAGACATTTCCTTTGCAGAGCCGTTAATATACTTATGGCAGCTTTTGCGGCTGCATGAGGTGTACCCTAACTGCCCCAAATGGTTAGTAGCTAGGGCTTTGACCATGCACCCCCCTCCCTCTCTAGCTTCTAGGATGTTGCTAGGGCGCGTCATCAGTTCACCTCAGAACTCTTGGGGAATCGACACTATCGTGCCCGACCCAGCAAGTCAAGCTAGGGGCTGAAACCCTCAAGAAACTAGTGTTTTGCTGACATGTTTTGCTGATATGTTTTGCTGACAATTGATGACAGCCCCTAGTGCTTGGGGAAGTTTGTTAAAGGGTTCCTTGAACCTTTGCTGATTGAAGGCTCCTAAGCCTCTTTCAAAGAATTGAATCACCCCTCTACATTTGAACAGTCTTATGGAGTTTGATCCTGCTTTTCTAACGAACCTCAACACTCAATTGGGGAGTTTTTTGCCTAGCCTCTTGGGTGCAATTTTAATTCTCATTGCAGGCTGGGTTGTGGCGGCGATCGCCGCTTCTATTACCAAGCGGCTCTTGCTACGGGTTAATTTTGATAACCGCTTGGCGGCTGCTTTTGTGCCTGTTGGCTCTACGGCTCGTCCCCCTGTAGAACAATGGAGCGCAACGCTCGTATTTTGGATCATCATGATCTTTGCAATCGTGGCGTTCCTCAATGCACTGCGGCTCGATGTCGTCTCTCAACCGCTAAACAACTTTCTCCAACAGATTTTCAATTATCTACCTCGGCTAGGCGGTGCGGCTCTGCTCGTCGTGGTTGCCTGGCTACTGGCTAGCTTTGTGAAACTGTTAGTGACTCGTGGCTTGACCCGGTTTGGGCTAGACGAAAAGCTAAACACCGCATCAGCAGAAGCAACCTCAGAGGCGGTAGACCCAGCCGGACAGCCCCTTAGAGAACCTATTAAAGAACCCGTAGGAGACAGCCCGTTTCTGCTAAGTGAAACGCTGGGCAATGTGCTGTACTGGTT
>RFIF01000509.1 GCA_003695655.1 Cyanobacteria bacterium J069 | reverse complement strand
GTGAGCGATACCGGCATTGGGATCGCCGAGGCGCAGCGCGAGAAAATTTTCCAGCCTTTTGCCCAGGGAGATGAGTCGTTTACGCGGCGCTATGGTGGCACGGGGCTGGGGCTGTCGATTAGCTATCGCTATTGCGAGATGCTGGGGGGCAGCATTGCCGTCGAGAGTGAACCCGCTCGCGGTTCGACCTTTACGCTGCGGCTGCCGGTGGTGAGTCGCGATCGCCCCTCGTCTGCTCCTGGGGGGCCGCTGATCGACGATCTGCCAGGGCGCGATCGCCCCCTGGTGCTGGTGATCGACGACGACCGGGGTATCCGCGACTGGATGGTGCAAAGCTTGAACCTGGAAGGTTTCCGCGTGGTGACAGCCTGGTGCGGACAGGAAGGCCTGCGGCTGGCACAGGAGCTTCAGCCAGATTTGATTGTGCTGGATGTGCTGATGCCGGCGCTGGATAGCTGGGCCGTGCTGTCTGCCCTCAAGGCAGACCCGCTGCTGGCCCTGATTCCCGTCATTGTTACCGCAACGCCCACTGCCGGACTGCCGACGGATGAGCATCCGCCCCAGGGCATGGTGCTGGGGATTGTCGATCAGTTTACCCGGCCGGCCGATTTTCAGCGGCTGACCTCGCTGCTGCAAAGCTACAAAGCGCCGCTCTCCAAAGCGGGCAATCGGGTGCTACTGGTGCATCAGGATCGGGCAACGCGCTCTATTTTGCGACAGGTGTTGGAACTGGCGGGCTGGCGTGTGACGGAGGGCGATCGCCCCCAAGACACCCTGCCTCCGCTTGATCCCCAATCTGCTGCCTCGATTGATGCACTATTGCCCGACGTGCTGCTGATGGATTTGCTGGTGCTGGCCAAAGAAGGGTTTCAGCATGTCTATCCTTTGCGCAGCATGGGCGGGCGCGTGCCGCCTGTGATCAGCCTGCTGACTCGCGATCTCAGCCCTGCCGACCAGTCGCGGCTCAACGGCCGCCTGGAGTCCTTCCTTCAGCAAACCGCCTATCCGCAGGGTGACTTCCTCAGCCAGATTCGTGATGCTGTTCTTCTTCATCTGTCGAGTGCGCTATGAAGCTTCAACTCCGCATTTTGCTAATGGTGACCTCGCTGCTGGCTGCCACCGTGGCCGTTACCACGGGCGTGCTGTCCTGGGGCACTCGCCAATCGATCCTGGCGCAGACGGAGGCCAATGGATTGCTCATTGCGGAGTTTTTGGCGCGGATGTCCCGGTTTGCTGATCAGGTGCCTGCCGACGTGGACACGATGATGGGCGATCAGATGCTGGCGCAGGCGGCGCTCACGTCTCGCTTGGTGGCGATCGCCCAGCAGGCCAACCTCGGCCCCGCCGAAATTAACCAGCATCTGGAACAAATCGCCCAAACAACGGCGATCGACGAATTCTGGATCACTGACCCAGACGGCAACCTGGCTTATAAAAACCGCTCTGCTCAGGGCATTCAGCAACCCCAGGCGATTAGCTTTCAGTCCTTGCTAACAGGCGGCGCGGCGACGGTCGATGTCGATGCGCGAGCGCGAGACACCGATGGCAAGCTGTTTAAGTATGTCGCCGTTACGGGAGTCGATCAGCCCCGCATTGTGCAAATTGGGCATGATGCGGCCATCCTCAAGAATCTGTCGCAGCAGATCGGGCTAGAACGCTTGACGAATGAACTGGTGGATGGCGATGCAGTAGTGGGTATTCGCATTGTCGATCGCCAGCTTAATAACCTGGCCCGCAGCGTCACTTCCAGCAGCGGCAATATTGTTAGCCTGTCGGCGGGCGATCGCGCTAAGCTCCTGCGCGTATTGGAAACAGGGCAGTCCAGCACCTACCTCGACGACAACTTGCTGAAAGTCGCCGTTCCCATTCGTGGCAACGCCGACTGGGTGCAAGGGGCAACGCTGGTTTACCTGTCCACCAATTCTATTCGCAGCGCCCTCCAGCGCGATCTTTACCGAGTAGGGTTGGCATCTACGGGCGTCATGGCTGCTGGGCTGCTGGGGTCGCTGATTTTGTCGCGGCGCGTCACCCAGCCCGTCGCCCGCCTGACGGATGCGGCCGATGCGATCAAAGCCGCCTTCAAAACCGAAGAATTTGATGCTGAAACGCTGTCGGACGTGGCCAGTCGCCGCGACGAACTGGGCACTCTGGCGCGGGTATTTCAGCGGATGGTGGGCGAAGTGCGCGATCGCGAACAAGGGCTGCATCAGGCGAAAGCCGAGCTACATCGCCGCGAAGAATATTTCCGCTCCATCATCGAAAACACCTCCGACATCGTGACGCTGCTCAGCGCCGATGGGCAGATCTGCTACAGCAGCCCCGCCCTCAAGGCTGTCCTCGGCTATGACCCGCCAGCGCTAGACGGTAAAGACCTGCTCGATCTCGTCCATGCCGACGACCACACCACAGCCCGCATTGCGCTCAACCACGCCATTCATCAACCCGGCATCACGCTCCCTTTCCAGCTCCAACTGCGGCGCATTGATGGGTCATGGGCCCGCCTAGAAGCCGTCGCCACCAACCTGCTGAACAATCCCGCCGTCGAAAGCATTGTCCTCACCCTGCGCGACATCACCGAGCGCCAGCGGGCCGAGGAGCTGATGCGGCAAAAGGAAACGGCGGAACAGTCGAATCGCGCCAAGAGCCAGTTTCTCGCCAACATGAGCCATGAGTTGCGCACCCCGCTGAACGCCATCATCGGC
>RFIF01000508.1 GCA_003695655.1 Cyanobacteria bacterium J069 | reverse complement strand
GTGATCATTTCGCGTCCCACGGGTTTGTCGCCATCTTGCCGCAGCACATCGGCAGCGACGAGAGCCGCCGCACCAGCGCGCTGGCCGGCGTGCTGACCAGCCCCGTGACCCCGGTCGAGTTTATCGATCGCCCGCTGGATATTAGCTACGTCCTCGACACCTTGGGCGAACTCGCCGAAACCGATGCCGGGTTGGCCGGGCGCATGGACTTGCAGCAGGTGGCGGTGCTGGGTCATTCCTTTGGCGGCTATACGGCGCTGGCGCTGGCAGGCGCAAGTTTAAACACGGGTGCTCTGTTTCAGCAAGAATGTGCCCGACCGCAGGCGCGGCTGGATGTGTCGCTGGTGCTGCAATGCTCTGCCAGTCGGCTGCCGCCCTATACCTATACCCTGCGCGATCCGCGAGTGCGGGCGGCGATCGCCGTTAGCCCGCTGACCAATCCGGTTTTTGGCCCAGAGGGCATGGGGCAGATCCGCGTGCCCGTGATGATAATGAGCGGCAGCAACGATTTCATTGCCTCAGCCGTGGAACAGCAAATTCACCCCTTCCTCTGGCTCAACACGCCCGCCCAATATCTGGCGGTAATGGTGCCCAGCAGCCATACCTTTGCCGACAACACGCCCTCTTCTGGCGCAGCGTTAGACACCGTGAGCCTGCTGCTGTCGGGGCCGTCGCCGCGGCTGGGTCAAGAGTATGTGCGAGAGCTGAGTCTGGCCTTTTTGCAAACCCATTTAAACAACCAGCCCGCCTATGAAGCATTCCTCACGGCCGCCTATGCCGAGTCCATCAGTGAGGAGCCGCTGGATCTAAAGCTCGTGCGATCGCTCTCTGCCGAGCAGTTTGAGCAGGCCTTTGGCGGGCCGCCGCCGACCCCGTTTGTGCCCGAGGTGACGACGCGACTGCCGGGCGATCGCCCCGGATCTGTGCAAGCGGCGATCGCCGAGTCGGGCGTGCTGCGGGCCGCCGTGCAGCCCAATTCGCCACCCTTTGGCATAATCAATGGCGCAGGAGAACTATCCGGCTACTGCGTTGATTTGCTCAATGGCTTGACCGAACAGTTGCAGGCTCAGGTCGGCCGCCCCATCCGCCTCGACCTCCGTCCGGCCGACCTAGCAAACCGCTATAGCCTGGTGCAAACGGGCGAGGTACAAATCGAGTGTGGCCCCAACACGCTACGGCCAGATCTCGAAGGCGTGCTGTTTTCTGCGCCCTTTTTCTTAACTGGTGTGCAGCTTTTGGCAGAGACCGACGCCGCCAGCCAGTTCAATCCATCCGGCACGCTGGCCGGTGCCCGCATCGGCGTACTGCGCGACACCGTAAGCGAGCAAGTGATTCGGCAACGCTATCCCGCCGCGCAAATCATCGCCCTGCGGGGCGAATCGGCGCGCACCGTAGGATTTCAGTCGCTGCGGAGTGGTGCGATCGACCTGTTTGCTGGAGATGGCGTGCTGCTGCTGGGAGAAGCCTTACAAGCTGGCAATGCCCTGAGTGCAGCCGGCTATACGCTGCTGCCGCCCGAACCGCTGTCTTGCGACCCCTATGGCATGTTGCTACCTGCCACTGACTCGTCCTGGCGCGACACAGTGAATACTTTCCTGTCTAGCCAGACTGCGCGACAAGTGAGCGATCGCTGGTTTACCCAAGACTTGCGCCCGTATCTATTTCTGACGCTCGATCGCTGCGTGGCAGAGTAGACCTTAAGACGGGGCAGTCTGGCAGCTTTGACCGAGGCTTCAGGCCGACACCAGCGTCTTGTGCTGCACCGGAATTCGTATTACAAACGTGGTGCCCTGCCCCGGCGTAGACTCGCAGTGCATCTGTCCCTTGTGTTTATCCACCACAATTTGATAGCTAATCGATAACCCCAGCCCCGTTCCTTTGCCAATGGGTTTGGTTGTGAAAAATGGATCAAATAAGCGCGATCGCACGGCTTCGGGGATGCCCGTGCCATTATCCGAAATCATAATTGCCGCCCACTCAGGATCGAGCAATTGAGTTTTGATCCGAATCACGTTTGGGTGCTCAGAAATCTCTTGAAACGATCGCGCTTGATTGGCTTCTTCTAGCGCATCAATCGAGTTGGTAATCAAGTTCATAAATACCTGATTGAGCTGCCCTGGATAGCATTCCACCACAGGCAAATCTCCATAGTCCTTAATCACCTGGATCTCTGGACGCTCTGCCTTGGCTTTGAGCCGATGCTGCAAAATTAGCAGCGTATTGTCAATCCCTTCATGGATATCTGCTGGCTTGAATTCCGCTTCGTTGAGGCGCGAAAAATTACGAAGTGACAGCACAATTTCGCGAATGCGTCCCGTTCCAATCCGCATCGATTGCAAGATTTTTTGCAAATCTTCTGTTAAAAACTCCAGATCAATTTCGGTCAGCGTTTCTTGCAGTGCCGCTGGGGGTTCAGGAATGAGCTGCTCATAAGCCTGGACTAACTTGATCAGGTCTTGAGTATAGGTATTCAGGTGTTCTAAGTTGCCATGAATAAAGTTAACTGGATTATTAATTTCATGGGCAACACCTGCCACCAATTGCCCCAGGCTAGACATTTTTTCACTCTGCACCATTTGGGTTTGGGTGCGGTGTAGCTCTTCTACCAGTTGCTTGAGGTGATCGTTTTTTTCCTGGAGTTCTTGCGTGCGGAGCAGGACTTTTTGCTCCAGCGATTGACTATAGGATTCCAGCTTTTCATTGGCAGCTTGCTGCTGCAAAATAGGCTAACCAGCGGCACTGCTTGCGTGCGGGCATGGATGGTGACATATTCAGACGGGCCCGCCCAAACCAAATCTAGCTGGTCGGCTTGTAATGCCGAAGCCGCCATCAGCAAATCATCCACCGGAAAGAACTCAATAGAAGTTTCCAGGACTGCTTCTAGGGCAGCTCGAAACGGGTCATATTTTTCCTTTAGTTCATCGAGTCCATGAACATCCGTAACCGCAAATCTGAGTTGTTGAAGTTGCACTACAGCCAGCAACCGAGAGACAAGAGTACCAGAGGAAGTTGCGTCGTTTCATGACATTTGGGGACTGGGCTAAACTGCCTGGACTAGCACAGAGTCCCCAATTGTCATAAAAAGTCACCAAGAATTAATAAGGGTTTACCAAACTTATGCGATTAGGGCTGCCGCAGTTAAAAAGTTAAAGGACGTTATCCATCGCTTTGGTAAACCGCTTTGCTTCACTGGCGGCTTTCCGATTCCGCAACTTTTTCTATGTACTGGCTCTCCAGCAAAAATGCACCGCGCCCAAACCGCACGCCCCAATAGCTACCCGGACGCCGATCTAAAACGATGCCCTCTTCGCCCAGTTTGATTAAGTCTGGCGGGCGCAGCATGGGCATCGGTTCCGCTGTTTTGAGATAAGCAGGCAGAGCAACTACCCGGACGCGATCGCCCACCTGAAATACCTTTTCCTCAATCCCGTCTAGTTCAGACATTGCTTCGCCCTCAGTTAAGGCACCTGCCAAATTCGTTCATGATATTGATCCGGTTCTGCATAGGGGTCGATCATCTCTCCGTGTCCATGCCCGTGTCCATGCCCGTGTCCATGCCCGTGTCCGTGATCATGTCCGTGATCATGCTCATGCCTGTGATCATGTCCATGCTCATGCTCATGTCCGTGCTCATATTGATGCGTCTCAGCCTGCGCTTGTGCGTGTCCATGAGCCAGTTCATGGCTGTGACTTTGGGCGGGACCATGACCATGAGCATGATGAGCATGACCATGCCCAGTTCCGGTTCCCACGGCTGCCAGGCGAAACTTGCACATTTCGCAGTTCATCTGCACTTGCCCAAGCTGCGTTTCGATCTCGCGATCGCGCATGACCGAAAACAGCATCGTATGCAGCCCCATCTCTGGCAGGCAGACCATCGAAATCTCAGGATATTGGGCCTGCTGCTGAGCGGTAATGTCGGCGATTTTCTTGACCAGCACGCCCGTAAACAGGAAATAGGGCAGCACAATGATGCGCTTGGGCTGATACAAGCGGGCGCGACGAAAGCCCTCTTCTAGGCGGGGATGGGTAATGCCGATAAAGCAGGTTTCGACCGTGCTGTAGCCGCTGCCCTCCCACAGAATGCGCGCCATTTTGTACACATCCCCGTTGGCATCGGGGTCGCTGGCACCCCGCCCCACAAACAGCAGCACCGTGTCCTCGCGCGCAATGCCTTGCGGATTCCACTGCGGCTGGTCGAGTTCGGCAAGGCGCGATCGCCACAAATCCAAAATCCCCGGCGTAATACCAAAGTGTCGGCCATAGTGGAACGTCACCTGGGGATGTCGCTGTCGAGCGCGATCCAGCTCGTTGGTCACATCAAACTTGTTGTGTCGCGCCGCAAACAGCAGCACTGGCAGCACCGACAGATCCGTATAGCCCTTCGCCACACACTCATCTACCCCCTGCTGAATCGACGGCTCCGTCAGTTCCAAAAAGCAGGGAACCACCGGCCGCGAAGTATCCAACGCCTGATAAGCCGCAGCAAAGTCAAGCAGGCTCTGGCGTCCGTCGGCATCACGACTGCCATGTCCCACCAGCAGCACCGGGCGATGCAGCGGCAGCGCGGGTAGGTCAAGCGCGGGCGGATGACCCAGGGCGATCGCCTGCTGTTCTGGCTCCAGCGGATACATCAACGGCTCCGGCGCAGACGACCCAGAAACAGCAGAATTAGAAAAAGCGGGATTAGAAGCCGGATCAATCGAGAGCGTCATAATTACCTAAACTCCGTTCCCGTGCAACGCGGGAGCTAGAGTGAAAAAGCAGCAGGCTGGCATTCTGGCTCAGGAGTCCAGGCGCTCTAAACCAAGCGGGAACTCCATCACAGTTGCGGCACAGCGCCGGATTCTCGCCGGACTTTCCCAGTCTGCAACTGTTCACATGTGCCTAGCCATCTTACCCCAGGCGGCGAACCGCGAAATGCGGGAGAGGGGGATTGGAGGGAGTGATGGGGTGACGGAGTGTTGGAGTGTGAGCCAGATTCATGGAGATAAAGGGGATGATGAGATGATGAGATGAGGCGATGACCCAACGTTTCTTCCCCTCTCTCCCTCTCTCCCTCCCCCCCTCTCTCCCGCCCTCTTTCCGCCTTTCTATCACTCCCTCTGCCCTCTCCCATGTCCTTCCGCCAGCGCATTGCCTTTTATCTCGAAGACATCGACACACCGACCGGAAAAGCGCTCAACCTGATGATTACGGGGCTGGTGCTGCTGTCGGCGGCAATCTTTGTGGCGCAGACCTATCCGCTGTCAGAGGAGTGGCGGACGGTGCTGGGGGCGCTCGATTTGGGGCTGCTGTTCCTGTTTTCACTAGAATATTTGCTGCGGCTGTGGTGTGCAGAAGATCGGCTGAAGTTTGTATTTAGCCCTTTTGGGCTGATTGATTTAATGGCGATTTTGCCATTTTTTCTAGGAGCGGTGGATATTCGCTTTATCCGCATCTTTCGCTGGTTTCGGATTTTGCGGCTGGCGCGATTTTTTGAAGGACGGACGGTGTTTGGCTACATCACCACCGAAGACAGCGCGATTTTTGCCCGCATTTTATTCACGCTGTTTTCGATTGTGTTTGTCTATTCGGGGTTGATTTATCAGGCAGAGCATCCGGTAAATCCGGAGATGTTTGACACGTTTTTTGACGCGATTTATTTTTCAATTTCCACTATTTCTACAGCGGGCTTGGGCGATGTTGTCCCAGCGACTGACGGGGGCAGGCTGCTGACCATTTTGATGCTGTTTACTGGAATTTTGTTTATTCCCTGGCAGCTTGGCGATTTAATTAAGCAAATCGTCAAAACGGGCACCCGTGTTGCGGTGCAGTGCCCTGCTTGTGACCTGTCAGTGCATGACGAAGATGCTTTATTCTGCAAAAACTGCGGGGCACGACTGCCAGCCAGAGCAGAGATTTTTTCCGGCGGAAGTGATACAAATCAAACTCAAGTGGAGAACCTGATCAAGTAGACTAGGGTGCAGTTTTATTTCTGGGTTTTTCCAGAGCGCTTTGGGTTTGCACCAGCGGGTGCGCCAAAGAGTGCGCTAGCTCTATCGTGAGGAGTAGAAAGAGATGCAGCAGCGAGGGGTCACAGTTTGGTTTACCGGGCTGAGCGGTGCGGGCAAAACGACGATTCGCATGGCGGTGGAAAAGGAATTGCGCGATCGCGGCTTGGCAGTCGAGGTGCTGGATGGCGATATCGTGCGTCAGCATCTCACCAAGGGTCTGGGTTTTAGCAAAGAAGACCGCGATGAAAACATTCGCCGCATCGGCTTTGTGGCGCATCTGCTCAGCCGCAACGGTGTGATTGTGCTGGTGTCAGCGATTTCGCCCTACCGCGACGTGCGCGACGAGATGCGCGATCGCATCAAGGATTTTGTCGAGGTGTATGTCAACGCGCCGCTCAGCGTCTGCGAAGCGCGCGATGTAAAAGGGCTATACAAAAAAGCGCGCGCCGGCGAAATCAAGCAATTTACCGGCATCGACGACCCCTACGAAGCGCCGCTGCATCCGGAGGTGGAGTGTCGCACCGACCTGGAAACCCTGGAAGAAAGCGCTGCCAAAGTGCTGAGCTATCTGAAGCAGCAGGGCTATCTTTCGGGTCAGCCCGTCATCTCGCTCAAAAAAACTTAAGCGACTGCGCCGCTTGCACTAGTCCTGACACGGCCGCTGCGCTCCACCCCACTTCGGCACGGCGGCCCGTCAGCACAATCATCCGCAGGCTGTAGGACTGGGGAAAGCCTTCGACCTCCAACCAGAGGCGATCGCTCTCTAGCTCACAGGTGAGGCGCTCCTCCGCCATAAGTTCTGTCGCCACCTGGCTCATTGTGTCTGCCAGTTGCCCTAACAGCCGACAAAAATCCTCTAGCTCTGCCGCCGTGAGTTCCAAAGCCCAGTCGTCGCCGCCGACCAGTCCCGCAAATTCAGGCGCATCATCATCCCAGCCAATTTGCCAGCCGGGGCCGCGTTTGAGGGTACGGGGCATGGGGAGTGGTGGGGGGTGTTGAGGGGATGATGCGAGGGGGAGAGGAGGAGATAAGGAGATGATGAGTGAGAGCAGCGGGAGGTGCGCCTAGTCTCCTCATCTCATCATCCCCTCATCTCATCACACTAAAGCTTTACCAAAATGCTCTAACGCATTACTCCATTACCTAAAACTATGGCAGCAAAAGCTGAGCATCTCCAGGACGCGGCTCCAGTGGCAGGGGTTGAGTGGAGCCACGTCCCACGGGTGCGCTGGGCTGATCGCGGGTAGCTTCATCGGCAGGCGAAAGCTGCGGGGGCGGATTCAGCACGCGGGGGTCAAAGAAAGCGACGAGAGTGTTGACCAGGGTATTGCGCTGAGCGCGAGTAAACTGGCTGACGACGGCAGTGTCTGTTTCCAGGGGATTGGTAGTAAGGTTAATAGCGCCAGGATAGGCACCAGGAACGATGGGTTCGTTGATGCCTAGATAGTCCGCCAGCGTGAGCTTCCAGTCGAAGCGGGAAATGGGCGATCGCCCCTTGATCAGCGTGTGATAGCGCAGCATCCGGCTGATTAGTGTGTCTTCCGGATCAACCTCGCCCGTTCGCTGCAAGATGTACTCATTTTCCAGGGGCAGATCGGGCAGGCGGCGATAGATTTCGTCGGCCACGTTGCTAGGAATGGGGACGCCATACTGCTGGGCGATCGCCCGCTGACCAGCCAGTGGTTCACCTGCATAGCGCCCCTGGGTAGGAACAAGCAGTGACAGCGCCATGATCATCCCGGCCGCAATTAGCACCGCCGCAATCAGCCGAGAGATGAGCCGAATTCGAGCCTGTCGGCGTGAGCGCGATCGCATCTCCTCTCCTCCTTTCCGCTGTTGTCCAAACCTGGCTAGAAACTGAAAACCTGTCGCGTTACCTCAAAAGACCCCAGTCCGCAAACTTTTGAGCTGACCCAACCGAATCCTCTCAAATGCATCAGGCCAGTTCGCCGACGTTGCCAATACACAGGCCGTCGAGCGTTTATTCGCCAATAATTTCCGGCTGGGTCAGCTCGTCCGACATTTCAATAATGGCGCGAATCACGGGCTTCATCTTGGGGTCGTCGAGGCTGTCGAATTCCTCGAAGCGCCGCCGCTGGGCGCGATTGGCCACCTGCACCGTAATCCGATAACGATTGGAAGCCGCGTTGATCAGATCCTCAG